>JACBOA010000010.1 GCA_013403005.1 Methanobacteriaceae archaeon
ACCACAATCGGAGTGGTACGACTCCAGGTGACATTGTATTTGTTTGCTGCAGCATCAGCCACAATATCATGACACTTAATCACCAGTAAAGATTCCAAGAAGGTCCCATAAGCTGCTTTCATGGGCCCTTCAGGGTAAAGAAGAGTTCCATTTGCATTTGTTCTGTCTTTTTCGTCCAACCAGTACCGTAACATCTCATCTGTAACTTTAGTGGTGACAATAGCAAAACTCCTCACACCCTCATAACCCTCATTTTTATAAACTCTAGAAGTGGGATCGTTGCGATTATCTACATGGAAGTATCCACCGTTGGCATAGATCATGGTACTCTCCCTGTAAATAGGGTTACCTGGGAAATTAATTCCCACAACCTCACCACTATCCGGATCCTCAAATGAAATCTTCTTACCCGCATCACCAGGATAACTGATAATAGTTGTTATATTATCTTTAAAATACTTGTAATTTGCAATTACAAACATTTCACTATCATTGAAACCATTTTTCTCTCTGATCATGTTCAGCAGTCCTGTTTCCAGTGCACTTCCAGTTAAATTCTGCAATCCCGGATTCTGGTAAATAATGCTTTTTAGTGCATTTTTAGACTCTGTTGACTCTGAAAACAGCCAGTTTAAGAAGTTGACATTATACCAGACCTTTGGTGAAAATGAATCATGGTTAATGAGATAATTTATGTTTGAAACTGTTTTGTTTAAAACCACCACCCCATTTACAATTAAATCCACTTCATTCTGGAACGATCCGAAATCACAGCTTTTTGACTTCCACAACACACTCACCCAGCTAACCGACTCATTCAGAGGCACTTCATAGGTTAAATAAAGGGAGTGATTGGTTGATAGGTCTATAGCCGTGCTGGAAATGATTATGGTTGCTTTAGCAATCCTATCCACACTTGTAGATGCACTTTGACTGTCTAAAGTGGCTGTAACATTCGTGAAACCAGATTGAAGGTTCGGATTTAATATTAGGGTGGCTGATGCTTTCCCGTCCTCAGTATAACTGGTGCTAGTAATGTTACTGTTATTATTTGAGATGAAGGTGACTGGTATCCCATCAGGCGTGTAAATCACAGTTGAAAGATCTTCATTATTGCTGTTGTGGTTTAAATCTGCGGTAATGGTTGCCTCGTAAACCTTACCATCTGCAACCTTGTAAGAAGTAGGGGTTATAGTGAGAACCAGACGAGGATTGTAAAGCACGGATCCACTTATTACATATATGGCGCTGGGTTTTGCTGAAGATACCACAGGATTATTGGTTCCCCACCAGTTGTTGGTGGCATTTACAGTACCTCCCCTGCTTAAAAGTCCATATTGTCCATTTCCAACTATCCTGTTGAAATGAAGGTCTCCTGAAGAGTAATATAAATAAATACCATGATATGTGTTATTTTTCACATCATTACTAGTTACCTTCAGGTTATTGGAATAACAGGCAAGAATACCACAATCATTGTTCGCCAGATTACTCTCACTGATGGTGGTATAATTGGCCTGGTAAAGATAAACACCCCTAAATGTGCTACCAGTTATATTATTTCCTGATAGGAGAGTGTTGTTTGAGTATTCAAGATCAATTCCACCCAAATTGCCCTGTAGAATATTTCCAGAAACCGTGCAGTTTGTGGTGGAGTTCAGGAAAATACCATAACCAAAGTCGCCAGTGCTACTTAATCCATTCCCTGTAATAGTATTATCCAATATATAGCAGTTATTAGCCCTATTTAGATAAATAGCTGATGAATTTGTTGCACCGGTGATTTTAAATCCATAAATCATGGAATCACTGCAGTTATTAACTGTAAAAACAGGACTTGAAATATTTGAAGCCTGCACTGTCACATTACCCTCCGATACTATGGTTAAATTCTTATTTATCACAATATTTTCAACATATGTCCCATTTGTGACAAAAATAACATCACCATCAACAGTCAGAGGATCACTAACCGCCCCTTGTATGGTACTGAAAGATTTATGGAATGCTCTGGAAACAGAATAGTTACCCAGAGTGGCAGTGACAGTCGTTGCACCAGAACTTGGGCTAGATGTGAGGGTTACTCTAGCCTTACCACTGCGAACAGTTGCAGTGCTGTTAATGGTTCCTAATGTGGTGGTGAAATTCACTGGCAGACCATCAGGTATTCTTCCAGAACCAGAAGTGTCTTTTCCCTGGTTGTTATGCGTTATATCGGCTGTTATTTCTGAACTGGATGTGCTGTTATGTGTTACATAGATCACTGAACCTGTTAAATTCATCACGAGCCAAGGGTTGTATAAAACCGTTCCCCCAGCAATATAAATCGAACTGCCATTTGTTGATGAAACAGTAAGGTTGTTAGTACCCCACCAGTTATTGGTGGCATTCACCGTACCATTAACCAGATTATAAAGCCCATAAACAGTATTTTCCGCGATTATGTTGAAATTAATACTGGCAGAGGATGATGTGGCTTTAATTCCGCTTTGATGATTATTCATTATAGTGTTTTCATAGACTGTGCTATTACTGGAATTATTAAGTTCAATTCCATTCATTAAATTGTTCTGAATGGTATTTTCCATTATCAACGAGTATAATGAGTTACCGATGTAGATTCCAGTGCCCGAATTATTAATGATAGTATTAGAGTATACTGTGTTGTTATTTGAACTGTTAAATCGGATTCCCTCCATTAAATTACCGGTTAGGTTGTTATCCCATATCATATTATTCGGGGAATTGGTAAGGAGTAATCCATAGTAGTTACCAGTTAAAATGTTACCGGTAATGGTACAGTTACTGGCATTGTTGAGATAGATGCCAGATGAGGATGTGCCATTAGCTCCTTTCAAGGTAAATCCTGAAATCACAGATCCACTACCGCCCGAATTAATAGTGATAGCTGGGTTGTTGAGATTGGCAGCCTGAATGGTCACGTTCCCATTATACGGAGTTATGGTAAGTTTTTTATTTACTACAATGTTTTCGGTGTAAGTTCCATTTCTAACCACAATAACATTACCGTTAACTGTTAAATTATCATTTATAGCATTTTGTATACTGGAATAACCTTTCCCCGTATTAAGATTTCCTATAGGTGAAAATATATAATATACCATGTTAACTGGGGATTGGTTCCCTGTAAAGTCCACAGCCATAAACTTCAAAGTGGTGGTTGTGCTGATGGTGATGGAGGTTGTGTATATTGCGCTTGAAGTTGTTGGGTTGCTTCCATCAGTGGTGTAATAAATAATTGGATGCAGGTCAATGTTATCAGATGCGGTTAAATTCACAGATTGGCTGGTGTTGTAAAGTCCGCTTGAAAGACTTGCATTTACTGTTGGCGCAATTTTATCAATGGTTACATTAGTCTGCACGCTCTGCCTATCCAATGTAGCGGTAATATTGGCTATTCCTGAAGTGACTGTTCCTGAGTTAAATGTTAGGGTGGCTTTCCCGTTTCTGGTATATACTGGGCTGGTAACCGCGCCTAAACTGGTGGTTATATCTATTGGAATGCCATCAGGTACATGTCCCTGTGGAGAAGTATCGTTTCCATTGCTATTGTGGGTGAGATCTGCTGTAACTGTAGAATTACCATTAGTAATCACTGGATTAGCAGTTACATTTAAAACCAACCAAGGTATAACTCCATATATTAAATCATTACAATACCAACCATCAATACCCCCTTCAGAATAAACATCATAAGTAACTTCAGGGTCATAGTTATCCCATTCTATTATTAAATTACTAGTTCCCCACCAGTTATTTCTGGCATCAAAAGATATTCCTTCTTCTACTTCTAACCATAAATCAGCCATAGTATTATTGCTAAGCTGGTTAAAATGCATATTAAATTGACTGGAATTGGAATAAACACCATAAACATTTCCATATATAATATTACTTGTTATACTGGTGTCAATTGTATTTATTCCACCAATGAATCCTATTCCTGACCAATCACCCCATAAATAGATGCCATAACAATTATTTCTTATATTATTTTGAGATATGGTATTGTTTAGTGAAAATGAAGAAATTTGATAAGTACATTCAGCAGGTATGAAAATACCATAAGTGTTGTTAAATAGGGTGTTATTGCTTATGGAGTTACGTGATGATTGGAATAGGTAAATTCCTTTAAAATTCCCATTAATGTTATTATTTTCAATAATGCATTCATTGGCATTTTCCAGGAGAATTCCAAAGGAGCTATTTGTCCCGTTTATAACAAAGCCAGATATTTTTGAACCTGTTCCGTTGGTTTTTATGGTGAAAACAGGGAGATTAGGATTTAATGCCTGCAATGTTACAGTTCCTCCAGGAACTGCTCTTATGGTTAGCTTTTTAGTTAGGACAATATTTTCAACATATGTTCCACTTGCAACCTCAATAATATCGCCAGCAGAAGTTGAAGGTGCATTTATAGCTGCTTGTATAGTTGTAAATCCTTGATGGCTTACAGTATTATATACTTTAAACAGATTAACTGTTTTAGAGATTATTTGATTATCTAGGGTGACTGTAATGTTGGCGGTGTTGTGTGGTGATGAATAATTAAGCTGTGATGTTGTTTTTCCATTTACTGTAAAGCCACTTTGTTGAATAGATCCATAATCTGTAGTGAAATTCACATTTGTTCCATTTGGAATATGCCCAAGGGGCAATGTGTTGGTTCCTTGATTATTGTAGGTTAAATCGACTGTTATGTTGGAAATACCATCTGTAATGTAGGTTGAATTGACATTTAGTACTATCCAGGGGTCGTAAATAATGTTCCCGCCTAAGATGTAAATGTCACTGGAATTGCTTGAGGAGACTGTTGGGCTGTTGGTTCCCCACCAGTTGTTTGTTGCGTTTACAAAGTTGCTATAAGCATTGCAAAGTCCGAATGCAGTGTTTCCAACAATCCTATTGAAATTAACATTGGTTGGTGAAAAGTAAAGGTAAATACCACCCAGATTGTTTGTTATTTTATTTTCAGTTATTTTGGTGTTATCTGAGTTATCAAGGCAAATTCCATAATTGAGATTGTTTGTTATATTATTTCCAGATAATATGCTATTACTTGAATAAAGAAGCATAATTCCATCTTGAATGTTACTAGTTACGTTATTCAGTGATATGGTGTTGTTTGTTGTCTTTTGAAGGTTTATTCCCATAGTATTGTTTGTTGCATTATTTGAGGATATGGTGTTATTATTAGAATTAATCAGGAGTAGTCCATAATTTGTATTGTTTGTTAGATTATTTGTCGATATTGTGGTATTGTTTGTATCAATGAGTACGAGTCCTCCACCAATATTTTCGCATATGTTATTTTTTATATTGTTTTCAGAGATCCAAGTACTGTTTGAATTATTAATTAGAATACCTATCTGTTTATTGTTTGTTGCGTTGTTTCTGATTATGGTTGTGGTTTTTGAATTATCAACATATATTCCTTTTAAAGTGTTTTTTGTAGCATTATTTCCAGATATGGTGTTATTATTTGTATGATCTATATAAATTCCGTTCAATCCATTACTTTCCAAGTTATTTCCAGAAATCATATTTCCATTTGAATAATATAAGTCAATTCCGTTTTCAGTATTGTTTGTGGCGTTATTTTCACTTATGCTTGTATTATTTGAGTAATAAAGGAAAATACCGCCTGAACAATTTGTTATGGTATTTCCTGTGATATTGCAGTTATTAACTTGGTATAAAAAGATTCCGTAGTTAGTAGATCCTTTTATATTGAATCCTTTGATGGTTGAACCGCTGGAGTAAACAGTAAAAGCAGGTTGGGAAGAATTCATAGGCTGAACCGTCACATTTTTTCCATAAGCTGACATCAGAATAAGTTGTTTAGCTACAATTACATTTTCAGTGTAAGTGCCCCCACCTACAAGTATTGTATCGCCGTTTAAGGTAGTTGCATCATCTATTGCAGCCTGTATTGTGGTAAATGTTTTTTTAGTTCTCTGATTATATGCACCAGCAACGTTGATTATTGTTTTAGAAACTGTTTGTTTATCTAATGTGGCTGAAACAGTGGCTGTACCTGCTGTTGCACTTGAATTAAAAGTAGTGACTGATTTACCATTCATTGTAGATGCAGGACTACCGATGGTTCCTAAGGTGGTACTATAATTTATTGGTATGCCATTTGGGATCTTACCATATGGTGATGTATCATTTCCCTGATTATTACGGGTTAAATCTGCTGTGACACTGGAAGAACTATCATGAGATACAATATCCGAAGAACTACTGATAGTAAGTACAATCCAGGGGTTGTAAGTTATTGTTCCTGATGTTGCCCAGATGTCGCTTGGGTAATTGGTTGAAATTTTGGGGTTGTTTGTTCCCCACCAGTTGTTGATGGCGGTTATTGATACTGCACTGCCCCAAAGTCCGCATATGTCGTTATTAGTTATTCTGTTGAATTGTATGGTGGATGATGATTGGTAAAGATAAATTCCGAAATCGTTGTCGGTTATTGTGTTTTCGGTTATTATGTTGTTTGAATTGTTTAGATAAATGCCTGATGCGGCGGTTTGGTTTTTTATTGTGTTTCCTGTTATTTTGTTGTTGTTGGAGTTTAGGATGTGTAGTCCGTCCCAGTTGTTGTTTTGTATGGTATTGTTTTGTATGGTGTTGTTGTTAGAGTTTGAAAAGTCTATTCCATGGAAATTTCCTGTCAATATGTTATTAGTGATGTTACAATTTGTAGCGCCGTTTAAATAAATTCCTGGTTTATTATAATCTGTGGCACCTTTAATAATGAATCCTTGTATGGTGCTGCCGTTGGCGGTTGATGTTATGGTGATTACTGGGCTTGAGGGGGTTGCGGCTTGTATGGTTATGTCGTTGTTTCCTTCTCGGGCTTTAATGGTCAGATTTTTGTTTACTATGATGTTTTCGGTGTATGTTCCACTATTTACTTGAATAGTGTGACCATTAATGGTTAATTGGTCATTAATAGCATCTTGAATATGGGAATAAACTTTTTCGGTGTTGATGTTAATTATTGGGAGGTTTATTACATAGTTTCGGCTTTGGATTTGTGCCTGATTACCTGCAGCATCCACAGCCATAAACTTCAGAGTGGTGATGTTTTTGAAAATGTTAATTGGAGCTGTATAAAGAATGCTACTTGTTGTTGGTGTGGATCCATCCAAAGTGTAGTAAATATGAGGATTTTGGTCAATATTATCTGTTACAGTTAAAGTTACGTTTTGATATGAATTGTAAGTTCCATTGGCAAGACTGGCAGTGACTGTTGGTGCAATTGTGTCAATAATAGTAATGTTGGTCTGTATACTTTGATTGTCAATGGTGGTGGTGACAGTTGCTGTTCCTGAACTGGCTGATCCACGGTTGAATGTTGCATTTGCTTTTCCATTGCCAGTGTAAGCTGTAGTGGTAATTGTACCCAAATTAGTTGTGAAATTAACTGGAATACCATTGGGTAAATGTCCCTGTGAAGAAGTATCAGCGCCATTGGAATTACGGGTTAAATCTGCGGTTAATGTTGAGTTTTCATCACCTACAACTGAGGGGTTGGCTGTTAAATTTAAAACTAGCCAAGGATTGTAAGTAACATTTCCTCCGGCTATGTAAATATCACTTCCATTGGCTGATGAGATTATTGGATTGTTTGATTTCCACCAGTTGTTTGTAGTATTTACTGTTCCATTTCCCACATTTTCAAGGCCGTATCTGCCATTTCCAACTATTCTATTGAAGTTAACAATAGCTGATGAGTTATAAAGATAAATTCCATCGTATGTGTTGTTTTAGACGTTGTTTCCTTTAATTATGTTATTTTCAGTGATATAAAGATAAATTCCATATTGATTTGATGTTAAAACATTGTTCTGGAGTTGATTGTTGTTTGAATTTGTGTAGATATATAGCCCATATTGGCTATTTTTTGCTGTGTTATCTGTCAGAATGTTGTTTGTGCTGTTGTTGAGATATATTCCAGTTTTGGTATTGTTGATTAAGTTGTTACCAGTTATTGTGTTGTTTTGAGTGTTTGTTAAGTATATTCCACGGTTATTGTTTGTGAGGTTGTTTTGGTTGGTTGTAGTGCTGGTTGCGTTGCTTATGTATATGGCGTAGGATGTGCTGTTATTTATTATATTTGCTGTTAATATGTTATTAATTGAGTTTAAAAGGTAGATTCCGTATGGGTTTAATGTTAAAATGTTGTTTTGGATGTAATTATTATTAGAGTTGGTTGTAAGGTATATTCCCCTACTGGAACTGGTATTTATTGTGTTTTGGTTTAAAGTGTTTATAGAGCTACTATCGAGGTAAATTCCGTAATTTGTGGTTTTTGATACTGAATTTTCTGTTATGGTATTATTTTGGGCTTTGGAAAGAACTATGGAATAATTATTGTTTGTGAGGTTGTTTTGTTTTGTGAGTGTGTTGGTAGCATTATTGAGGTAAATGGCATAAGTAGTACTGTTATATAGGGTGTTACCCGTGATGGAGTTGTTAAACGAGTTCCTAATGTAAATTCCATAAGGGAAAAATGCTAAAATGTTATTATTAATATTGTTATTATCCGAATTAGGGTAAATGTAGATTCCGATGTTGCTATGATTGTTAAGTTTGTTACCTGTAATGATGTTGTATTTGCTTTTGTGGAGGTAGATTCCATTTTTATTATTAGTTAATTCGTTGTTGTTGATTATGCAGTTATTTGCTGAATTGATGTAGATGGCAGATGAATCATTCGCACCAGTTATTATAAACCCTTGTATGGTTGACCCGCTTCCTAATGAATTAATTGTAAAAATAGGTTTTGAAGAGTTCAAAGCCTGCAAAGTTACATTACCATTTTGAATGGACATTATGGTAATATTTTTATTAAGTATGATATTTTCAATGTAAGTTCCATTATTTACAATAATTACATGACCATTTAAGGTCATTGGATCATCTAGCGCTGCTTGGATACTTGAATAAGTTTTCACCGTGTTATTATTCATAATTAAGAAGTTGAATATGTAATTCTGAATTTGAACTGCAGCCTGGTTACCAGCATCATCTACAGCAATGAACTTCAGAATAGTATCAGTGTTTATGTTAATAGGTCCTGTATAAATTGTACTTAATGTTGTAGGAGTACTGTCATCTCTAGTGTAATAAATAACCGGATTATGGTCAATATTATCTGTTGCAGATAAAACAACATTCTGGGGCGTATTATAAAAATTACCTGTAGGATTTGCATTTACTGTGGGCGCTGTTGTATCGATGGTATATGTTATTGTTTGGTTTAAACAAGTGTTGTTTGAGGCATCACGTGCATAGAATTTTAGGTTTGTTATTCCTTGTGTAAGGTTTAATGTTACAGTATTTGTCTGACTGTTCCATGTGGTGCCGTTGTTTGAGCTATAAAATATCACAGGATTTGGATCAAGATTATCCGAAGCTGTTAAAGTCACGGATTTTGTTGTATTATAAATTCCTCCCGCAAGACTTGCTGTGACCACTGGTTGTGTTGTGTCGGCAATTATAATGACACTGGCCTGCACACTTTGATTATCTAGTGTAGCAGTGATAGTTGCTGTTCCTGACGGAATTAAACCCCTATTAAATGTAGAGTTAGCCTTTCCGTTCCGGGTGTATATGGGGCTGGTTATTGTGCCTAGGTTGGTAGTGAAATTGATTGGGATTCCATCTGGGATGTGTCCTTGTGAGGATGTGTCATTACCGTTGCTATTGTGGGTTAAATCTGCAGTTATAATGGATTCTCTGCCTGAAATGTTAGTTGGGTTGGCGTTTAAACCTAAAACTAACCATGGAGAATAGTAGTAGCAGGGGTCTTCGTATGGGCGTATATCACTGTTATTGTTGGATGAGATTGTGGGACTATTTGATGATCCCCACCAGTTATTTGTTGCATTTACACCTATTTCATTTAGATAGATACCAAAAAGGATGTTATTTTCTATACGGTTGAAATGGACTTGGGCAACTTCACTTGACCAGACATACACACCCTCTGCAAATATTCCATAGTTATTTCCAGCTATATTATTTTCAAGGACATGGTTGTCGTATTCACTCAAATCACTCCAACATTCATCACTTTTTAAGTACAAACCATATGTATTCATGTTAAAAGAGTTTCCTTTGATTAAATTTCCTTGGGAGTCTGAGTGAATGCCGGAATACTCATAAAAACAGTAATAATCTTCTTCTTCATACCACTCAATTTCATCTCCACAGAAATCTTCTAGTGATATGCATTGTGTTGTAAGATAAAGACCGTAATTATTTTGTTTGACAATGTTTTGGGTTATGTTGTTGAAGGATGAATCGAAGATATTGATGCCGTAATTGTTACCGTAAATGGTGTTATTGTGAACTGTGCAGTTCGTAACGGAGTTTAGAAGAATTCCAGTACTGTTAGCAGCGTTTTTTATTGTAAAACCGCTAATACAAGTTCCACTACCTCCAGAATTAATGGTGAAAACAGGATTTGTTGGATTAGCAGCTTGCACTGTTACATTGGAACCATTTTTGCTTTGCAATGATACCTTTTTATTAATGATTACGTTTTCAGTGTAGGTATAAGCAGAGCCATTATTATCATTGACCGTTATGATATCTCCTGAAGATGCGTTATTAACTGCTGCCTGAATACTTCCACCAGGATTCACAGTTAAATTTGCAGCTGAAACAGTTCCACTAATGGAAATTAAAACAAAAAACGAAAATAGCATTATAATACTTAAACATTGTTTATTCATAATAGCACCAAAAAATCATTGGATAATACTACTATTTAATACTTTTTATTCTATTTTTCGTAATACTTAGGGGGCGTTATGGTCATTATTAGTAATACAAAAATGTTATTTGTGTGAAATAAATGATCACTATAACTGCTCTTTTTACATTTATTTTGCTTTTTAATGGATCATTCTCTAATTGTGGTTTCTTAATAATATTAATTCTTAAAATAAAGCTTGTGTGTAAAAAACAGGGAAAATTAGAAAAGAATTTTAAAATAAAATAATATAAAATAAGGAAATAAAGGAATAACTTATTTTTTTTAATCTTATTCCTGAGACTTAATCCTAATTTTAAATATTTCATTCTTTAAATATTTGGAAAAATTAAGTAAAGAGTAAATAGAAAATCATTTCAAAATAATTAAAAATAATCAAAATAGATGAATTGGGAGCTGTATTGGTTGAAAAAAGATATACTTGTGTTTATCGTAGTTATTTCTATTTTCTCATTGTTCTAGCTTCATTCTCCCTCATACCGCAATCACCTAAAAATATAACTGATAACATCAATAATACCCTAAATTCTAGTATTGCTTCTAACACTTGCAAATAACAGTAATGTTTCTAATACTTCCCAGGATCAGCCTGACAACAATAATCCTCCACCTACTCCTTAAATATCTGCTGATGAGGCTAAAGATTTGGTAAAAAAATATGTGGGCCCCTGTGTTATGCTGGGAAAACCAGTAAAAAGACCTATAAAAGGATTCATGCGTGGCAGGTGCCATTATATACCATGAACCCTAAATTCATAAACAATTTTTACATTGATGCCAGGACAGGTAAAAAAGTGAATTAATTCTTTTTTTAACTTGGGGGTTTAAAAAATTAGATTATAACTTGGATTTAGGTGTCAAAATATGCCATCGAGAAAAAAATTCGGAACCATAGATGAGTATATATCTATATTTCCCATAAATGTTCAGGATATTTTAGAAAAACTTCTTAAAACCTTTAATGAATCGTCCTGAGGCTGAAGAGGCTATAAGTTATGGAATGCCTATATTCAAGCTTAATAGCAATTTAGTGCATTTTGCTGTGTACAAAAGTCATATCGGTTTTTATCCCTCACCTTCAGGCATTGAAGCGTTTAAAAAAGAAATTTCACAATATAAAAGTGGTAAAGGTTCAGTGAATTCCCAATAGATGAACCATCCTATTAGAATTGGTAAAAAATATTGTTATTTTTCGAGTGAAAGAAAATTTGATGAAAAAGTAGTATTCCATATTTAATCTTAAAAAAATTTAGGGGATTATTTAACTTTTTAGATAGTAATATTCCCCTTTCTCCTTTTGCTCCCGGTCAAGGTAACTGTTTTCCTTGTTCACCCTTGGCCTGCGTGTTTCCTTATCCCGGCGGAAGGTAATACCCACTTCTTTAAGGAAACGGTTCATAGCTGAACGCAGGTCCATGGGACTGGTGGCATGACCATCCAAACCAGGCTCTCCAGTGAAGACCATGGCCCTGCTGGATATGTAATCAATGAAGACAATATCGTGATCCACAATGATGGCTGCAGCATTACGGCTTTCCACCACGCGTCGAATGGCCTTACCAGCTCTGAGTCGCTGCTCAACATCCAAATGGGCAGTGGGTTCGTCGAATAGATATATATCAGCTTCCTGGGAGAGTGAAATAGCCACACTTAATCGTTGCAGTTCCCCACCAGAGAGCTCATCCATCCTCTTCTCCAGCAGTTCTTCCAGGAGGAAAGGCTTCATAATCTCGGTTTTAAAAATGTTGGTACCATAATGGGGGACTGTGGTGTAAAGGAACTCCTGTACGGTTCCACTGTAATCTGATACCAGGTACTGTGGTTTGTAACTTATTTTAACTTTTTTCTTTATTTTACCCTTGTCAGGCTTTTCCACACCAGCCAGTATCTTGGCAAAGGTGGTTTTACCAATACCATTGGGTCCGAAGGCAGTTAAGATTTCATCATGCTGAATTTCACCCGCATCCACCTTCAAATGGAAACCATCATAAGACTTTTCCAGGTCAGTGTAACTGGAAAGGGCTTCAGTCTCAACCTCAGCAGCAGGAGGTCGCACATGGAATTCAATGGGCTGTTTACGGAATCGAACATTTTCCTCCCGCAGATAACCCTCAATATAAGCATTTATCCCCACCCTAACACCACGCATGTGGGAAACCACACCATAACCACCAGATTGTCCGTATAGAATATGCACATAATCAGAGATGGCATCCAGGGCTGCCAGGTCGTGTTCAATTACCAGGATGGACTTACCTGCATCAGCAAGCTCCCGAATAACTTTAATGGCATATAAACGTTGCTGAACATCCAGCCAACTGGTGGGCTCGTCAAAGTAATAGAAATCAGCTTCCCTCAAAACAGCCGCGGCAATAGCTACCCTTTGCAGTTCCCCACCACTCAGTTTGGTTATTTCTCTATCCATGATGGGTTCCAGTTGCAGAGAACTAGCCACAAAGTCCATTCGTTTTCTCTCATCCACACTGTTTAAAAGATCATCCACATTCCCCTTCACGAACTTAGGCAGAAGATCCACCATCTGGGGCTTGTGCACCACCTTCAACTCACCCTTGGAAAGTTTCTGGAAGTAACTCTGCAGTTGACTGCCCTTAAAAAAGTTGATTATCTCATCCCAACTCACTTCTTCTTCATATCTTCCCAGATTGGGCTGAAGTTCTCCGGATAGTATGCGCATAATGGTTGATTTACCAATACCATTGGGTCCCAGGAGCCCTACCACTGATCCTTCCCTGATGGTGGGCAGGCCGAATAATTCAAACTGGTTCTGCCCGTAACGATGAATAGGATCTTCTAAGGCTTCGGGGAGGTTTATGATGCTTACTGCATTGAAGGGGCAGCGATTGGTGCAAATACCACACCCTGAACACAGTTCCTCGGACATGATTGGTTTTTTTGTCTTGGGGTCGATGGTTATGGTGTCTTCTTCCATACGCACCCCAGGACAGTATTCAATACACATATAGTTACATTTCTTCGGCTGACAGCGGTCATAGTCTAATATGGATATTCTGGTCATTTAATCAATACCTTACACAAAATTTATAGATTATTTGAATATTAAAGACACTTATTTCACAATTTAAAGTTAGCTTGAACAATAAATTATAATCATAGATAGGCATAGATAGTCTAAAAATTTAGATTAATAATATGGACTTATTTTTAGTTATTTTCCCGTTTTATATTAAAATTGTAGTTAAATCATATTGAACTTAATTATAATAAAGTAACTTAAGTAATAAAATTCTTTTCTTATAATACAGTTCCTTAAAGGTTATTATAAATTCGGTTCCTTCTTTTCTACTAATTTCTATTTTACCTTCCAGTTGCCCCACCAGAGTATTCACCAGTTGCTATCCCAGAGTGTCTGTTTTTTTAAAGTCAAGGTCTTCAGGGAATCCCAATCCATCATCACCCCACAGTGAGGGTGAAATATACCCTCCTCATCCAAGTGGAGGCCTATTCTAATCTCTCCTGATTCACCAGAAGGGAAGGCATGCTTTATAGAGTTGGTCAGAAGGTCGTTAACGATTAATCCACAGGGAATAGCAGTCTCAATATCAAATAATATCCAATAAGACATTCGCAACATTTATGGTGAGTTTAATATTGGTGCTGACTCCGTATGAGGCGAAGATTACTGAAGCCAGGCTTTTAACGTAATCAGCAAAGTCGATCTTGGCCAGATCCCAGGACTGGTACAGTTTCTCATGGGTCATTTTCATGGATTCAACCCGATTCTGACTATCTTCAAAAATCTTTTTCTCCTCAGCGCCCTTTTTCACTGCCCGAGTTCCAAGTTCTTTGTCTTTGAGACGGGTTAATATGATAATGGGTGTTTGTGGGGAGTTTTTACAGGTACTGGTGAATGTTTCAAAACCTTCACTGTCAGGTAAACTCAGATCCAGAAGTATAATATCAAAATTACCTTCATCTAAAGTTTTAAACCTTCTTTGAGGGTATAATCATGAGTGAATTCAAAAAATTATTCCGTTATTTTCAGAACTTCCTGGATAAGAAAAAAAAGTCATGGAGATTATCTTCAATTAAGGGGATATTGTAAGATTTTGCTCTTATGTCCATAAAACCCCCATTTGGATAGTTCCATAACTTATATTCACTTATATCGCCTTATATAGTATTGTATTCATTTTATGTAGTCTTTAGTAAATAAATCAATAATGCTTAGTGAAACTCTTAAGATTAAAAAGAATATGTGGGCAATTTCGGGCAATTTCAATATAATGGTTTTTTTATTAAATTTTTTAATACTAAATTATGATGTGGTTTGGTTATGTGATCATACATAATCAATACTAATAAGATTAAGAGAACAAAATAATCAACGAAAATATTTCCTATTAAAAAAGATTTAAAGAAAAAGAGAAGGGATTAGGCTGCTTTGACAGCCATTTCAATGTCTGATGCTTTCACTGTTTTTCTACCGGCGTGTTTTGCTAGTTTAACAGCTTCTGCAGCTATGTCTTCACCCATCTCTTCCAATACTTTAGCTAATGCATCTCTCGCGTCGTCACTTACTCTTGGAGCACCAGCATTTTTAATGATTCTTCCTACTGGAGCAATTGGCAATTCAGCCATGTTAATCACCTCAATCATCTTTAGAGTCTCCATTATATTTAAGTTTGTCGATCTTTTGCTTATGATTAACCCATAACCCTAAAGATGTTCACCTTGAAAACCATAATTAACTATGAGTAAGATCAACATTTAGTTACCATTGATCATAGAAATAAGTTCCCTATACTGAAAATCACTATCCAGTGGGGTGTTGTGCAATCACTTCACTTATAAGTACTAAGCAGCACATAAGTTATTAGAGAACAAACCATTATTAACTGAGAATATGAGAAAACAAAATAATTGATAACAAGAAAGAATGAAATTAGCGGTTCAGGGGTGATTTATATGACTATAACAATAAAAAGTGCGGCCTTTGAAGATGGAGAACCAATACCTCCCAGATACACTTGTGTAGAATCAGATGTTTCCCCTCCTCTTGAATGGGATGCTTCTGAGTTGGCAATACCTGATGAGGGTAGTATGGTTCTTATATGTGATGATCCTGATGCACCGGGTGGGACCTGGGTCCACTGGGTTTTGTTTAACTTACCACCAGAAACTTGCAGTCTGCCAGAGAGGGTCATGCCTCGGGAGGAACTGGAAAACGGTGCACTGCAGGGTTCCAATAGCTGGGGAACCATAGGATACCGTGGGCCCTGCCCACCCAGTGGAACCCATCGTTATTACTTTAAAATCTATGCCCTGAATATAAAACTGGATCTTCCAGCAGGATCTAACAAGAAGGAACTTTTAAAGGCCATGGAAGGCCATGTACTTGATGAAGGGCAGATAATGGGCACTTATACTCGCATATGATTTTCAAATAAGACTGGAGAAATGGATTAGAACTGAATTCTTATTAACTATTTTTCCAATTTTTAATGAAATACTCTCAATTATAATTTTTATTTAATTTTCAGCCCCGAATCCTGAATTTGATTAGTTTTATTTAATCTTTCCATTATAGGTTAATGATTATAATTTTTATGAAATCATTATATTCTCTAAAATTTATAATATACTAGAGAGTAGGGGTGTTTAACATAGTTGGAGATGATACAAATCCAGGATTTCAGCATACCTTTGAAGATTCATATAATCTAAAAGATGCCTTGAAATCCTTAAAACCACATGATCATTTATGTCTAATTTATGAATCTCTCCATGAATGGCAGGATGCCATAATTCCTTTTATACGCATTGGTCTGGAAAGGGGAGAAAAGTGTGTATACATAGTAGATTCGCGCACTGCCCGTGAATTACGTACTATCCTTAAAGAAGAAGCTATTGATGTGGAATATTATGAAGATGCCGGGCAGCTGGTGGTTCTAAATCACTCTGATGCCTATACTCTGGGAGGTATTTTTGACCCGGATAGCATGATCCAACTCCTCATCAATGAAACTAGGAAGGCTTTAGATGAGGGGTTCACGGCTTTAAGGGCAACGGGGGAGATGACATGGGTTTTAAAAGGAAATCCTGGATCAGAAAGACTCCTTGAATATGAAGCTAAATTAAATAGAGATTTTTTCCCAGAATATCCATGTGTTGCAATCTGCCAATACGATCGTTGGCAATTCGACCCTGAAATCATCAAGGGAGTGGTAATGACCCATCCATTACTTATTAAAGGAAATAAAATTTATAAAAATTTTTACTACATACCTCCTGAGGACTTTTTAAACGCAAAAAAAGCAGAAAGAGAAGTTCAGCAATGGTTTAACAATTTGGAAAGGGAGAGGGAAATAAAAGATAAAAAAAACCTCTACGCAGATTTGCTTAACAAATCATCCCAACCTTTTGCTATAGGTTTTCCAGATGGCAAATTAGCCTTCAACAACCAAGCCTTCAATGATCTCATTGGTTACAGTGAAGAAGAGATAAAAAAACTAGATTGGGCCACTGATTTAACCCCTTCCAAATGGACCGAAAAAGAGCAAGAAATGCTGCAAAAACTGGAAAAAACAGGCCAACCAGTACGTTATGAAAAAGAGTACATAAAAAAAGACGGAACCATTTTACCCATAGAGTTACTGGTTCACCCTGTCTACGATCATCAGGGTAAGCTAAGATATTACTACGCTTTTATCACGGATATCAGCAAACGAAAGGAAATGGAAAAAAAAATTTGGGAAAGTGAAAAGAAGTACCGAGCACTCTTTGACAATGCAGGAGAGGGAATATTCATACTTAAGGATGAGGAGTTCATTGAATGCAATAAAAAGGCCCTTGAACTGTTTAAGGTCACCAGGGATCAGATTATTGGTGAAACACCCTATTCTATATATTCACCGGAAATACAACCCGATGGAGAAAGTTCTAAAATTAAAGCCCGTAAATACTTGGCAGATGCATTGTCTGGGAATACGGTAAAATTTGAATGGCAACATCTAAAAAGTGATGGAACTCCCTTTTACGCAGGGATTACCCTAAACCGAATCGACCTTAACGGAGAATACTTTGTACAGGCCATCATCGAAGACTTGACCCAGAAAAAAGAAGCAGAAAGATCATTAATTGAAGCCAAAGAAAAATACCGCATAGTGGCTGATAATACCTATGACTGGAATACTGGGCAGATCCCCAAGGAAAATTTTTATACATCTCTCCAGCATGTGAAAAAATCACAGGGTACACTGTGAAGGATCTACAAAATAATCCACAACTCATGAGTGAAATAATCCACCCAGATGATCTTGAACTATACGAAAAACATATGATAGAGGATTTTCCACATAAAAAGCCTGGAAATTTTCAGTACAGAATCATAACTAGAGATGGAAAAGAAAAATGGATAGAACACGTTTGTAAGCCTGTATTCGATGAAGAAGGTCATTATATTGGGAAACGTGGAAGTAATCGGGATATTACCCACACTAAAAAAATACAGGAAGCCTTGAAAGCTAGTGAGTCACACTACCGTTCTCTGGTAGAAAATTCATTAGTAGGAGTTTTCCAAACCAATACTCGGGGTGAAATATTATTTGCCAATCAGGCTCTGGCTGACATTTTGGAATATGACAATCCAGATGAGTTGAAGTCCATCAGCTCCATAAGGCTCCATAAATATCCTGAAAAACGGGATTTGATTATCAAAAGACTTAAAAAAGATTCTAAAATTGACCAGATGGAACTGGAAGTTCTCAGCAAGTGTGGTAAAGAACTTAACTTGATAATGGCTGCTTCTATAAATAATGATATTATTTCAGGTATGTTGATCGATGTAACCCAGCGTAAAATACTTGAAGAGAATTTAAAGGAGGCCGAGCATCGTTATCGTATGGTGGGTCAATTGATCAGTGACTTTGCTTACTCCTGTGTACAAGATGAGAAGGATAATTATGCAGTAGACTGGATTACTGATTCTTTTTATAATATAACTGGTTTTTCTGAGGATGAACTTCGACTAAATCGTTGCTGGATGTTCACCGTCCATCCAGATGATGAAGAAATTGCTCAACAGCAACTTTCCGAGTTAAAACATGGTATGTATAATATTAGAACATTTCGCATTATAGATAGTCGTGGTAAAGTGCGCTGGCTTCGCAACTACATTCGGTGTGTGGAAGACTCCCAGCTAGGTAAGCTACGTATCTACGGAGCAGCCCAGGATATAACTCAACAGAGAAATTATTTAGACGAACTACGTCATGAACTGGAAATCAACCAGTCACTTTCCAGGATATACCCTGTTTTGATCTCAGAAAGTTCCACACTTTCTGACATAGCCTTTGTGGTATTTGAGGAGGCTAAAAAACTCACTGGTAGTGAGAAAGGTTATGTTTCTACCATTGATCCTGATAATTTAGATATGGTGGTGCACACCCACACAGCCATGATGGATGAATGTCAAATTGGGGAGGATGTGGATAAAATAAGATTCCCCTGTGATGACAATGGTAGTTACCCTGCTCTTTGGGGCTATTCTTTAAATAAACTCCAGGCTTTTTACACCAACTCTCCTGCTAATCACCCGGCAGCCAAAGGCACCCCAGAGGGGCACATTGTCCTAGAAAAATTTCTCTCAGTTCCAGTGATTATGGGAGAAGAACTGGTTGGTCAGATAGCCTTAGCAAATCCTGGTAAGGACTACAGTAAAAATGATTTAGAGGCTGTGAAAAGACTGGCTGAATTCTATGCACTAGCCATTCAAAGGATCAGATATAAAAAGAAGATATTAGATTCTTTAAATGAAAAAGAACTCCTCTTAAGGGAGATCCATCATCGGGTCAAAAATAATCTGCAGATCATTGTCAGCCTGCTTAATCTACAGTCTCATGAAACCATGGAACAGCAGGCCAAGGAATTCTGCAGGGTGAGTCAGGATCGGGTGCGTACCATGGCTTTAGTTCATGAAAAACTTTACCACTCCCATAAACTTTCCAATATAAGTATTCAGGATTATATTAAAAGCCTAGCTGAAGGCTTGTTTCAAACTTATGTCACTCAACCTGGTTCCATTACCATGGATATGGATGTGGATGATGTATCCCTGAATCTGGACACAGCCATTCCCTTGGGACTTATCATAAACGAACTTCTCACCAACAGCCTCAAGTATGCCTTCCCTAATAGAAAGACAGGTAAAATATTCATCAAATGCAAATCAGAGAATGATAAGTATATTTTAACTATTGCTGATGATGGAGTTGGTTTACCACAAGAGATTGAACCCGAAAAAACAGATACCCTGGGTTTGAAATTAGTGTACAGTCTGGTAAATCAGATCAATGGATCCATGGAAATTAAACGAACTAGGGGAACTAAATTTGTCATTAAATTCTCTGAATTACAATACAAAAATAGAATTTGATTTATCGAGTATTTTTTATTTTTTAAGGAAATACAATTTTCCAAAACATATTCGTTTATTTTAATGATTTAATTTTATTTGTTGATATTAATTTTCCCTATAGTTGGAAACTTTAAGTATAATTGTTAAGAAGACCTTCAAATAAAGAAAAACTATAAAGAGTTAATAAAGGTGGAAAATAAGTTGAATATCACAAAAAAAGATCTAACCACTTTAATATCAAAAATCAGGAAAGATATAGGTCACAAAGAGGTTGAAATAGAAATAGTGGATATATTTTTCGATGAAGAATCTGCTAATATTCTGATTATAACCCCAGACCGTCCGGAAAAATCAGTGATAATTGGCAAAGGGGGTTGGGTGGTAGGTCGACTCCGTGAAGAACTGGGAGTGAATTCCATCCATGTGGAGGCCTATTCAGATTATATGGTACCAGTTTATAGAATGAAACTAGCCCTGAAAAAATTGGAAGAAATAGTTCCAAAATATTCCCCTCCTTTGAATGAACCACTAATGAATTTATCAAACCTTCTAAAACAATTTATAAAAAAACCATATGATTTAGAATCTCTTTTGAAAAACTATAAAACCCCATCCCAGTCGGTTGCTCTAAGCTCCACTTATAACCAAGTGGATTTTAAAGCTAAAGATCTTCATGGAGAGGAAAAGCAAAATGATGATGAACAAGTTAAGCTTCAAACAGTAGTGGCATTATCTGGTGGAGTTGACAGCAGTGCATCATTAATAATTGCTAAAAAACTTGGTTTCAACCCCATTGCAGTAACAGTTAATCCTGGTGATATTATTCTTCCACGTTATTTTCGTGAAAGTGTGGAGAACCTCACCTGTAAATTGGGTGTGGAACACCACTATCTAAATGTAGAAATGAATGATATAATTGAAGGGGCTCTGGAAGGAACATTTCACCCCTGTGGAAGGTGTTCTAAAACTATTGAAAGAGCTGTTCTAGATTTTACCAGAACAAAAAACATCCCTTTCTTAATATATGGTGATCTGCTCTCAACAGGGACACAATCTTTACATTTGGAAGAAAATATTTTAAGAATCAATCTACTGGCATTATTTGCTCTTAAAAAAGGTGATGTTAAAAAAATAGCTGGTAAAATGAAGGTTAAAAAGAAAGGAGGCTATGGATGTCCCCTCGTTGGTGAAGTACATAAAAAGCACCCTCATATGAGGCGTTTTTCTATCCAGAGGGTTTTAAGAGAAACCAGAGCTGGAGTACTTGAACCAGGAGAGGCTTTGAATCAAATAAAAGGTATAATTTAATTATTTAATTAATTCCAATATACCATATATGATCAAGAATAATCCTGCCAAGTATCCTACCAGCTGGGGATAAATAAGCATTAAAACCCCTAATATAATAGCAATTATAGCGATTATTTCTTTGGTGGTGTCTTCTTTCATGTTTATATTTTTTGTAAGAGAATGTATATAAATATTGTGAAGTGAGGTTAATCATGAAAAGATCAGTCAAGTTCTGTCCAAATTGTGGTTCCATGAATATTAAATGGCTTAACCCTCAGATGTGGTCTATATGGAAATGCTGGGACTGTGGTTATCAGGGTGCGGTTATTGTAGAGGATGGGAAAATGGCAGATGAGATTAGGGAGAATTTTTTAAAGAGAATTAAAAACGAAGAATCCGATGATAATGTGGGTAAAAGGAAAGATTCGGAAGATGATAAGAAGGAACTAAGGGAAGATTCTGGTAATGAAAATGAAAGGAAGACTTGAGTATTTGGATTAATGTTTAATTCATGGCCCTGATCTGATCCAATATGTAATATAGCAGGACAGGATCATCCCATGTCCACAGGGAAGGTAAACTGTTTTTATCAGGGATGGAGAGGTTATCAGAGATATTAATCTTGAAAAAGGTTAAAGAATCAAAAAAGATGTAAGAATTACAGTTCCCAGGTCACAAAAAAGTTATTAAGATGAAGATTCTAAAGATTTTGATTCCATCATTTCAAAGTCATTTTAAATTTGTTATTTTTAATTAGTAATTTCTAAGGATTCTTTTTTTTTAAGCATTATTTAGAATGCTTGGATTTGAAAAAATTCGTTAGTTTATTCTCTATTATCCTTAACAAACTTTTTTAAACTATCAATAACCTTTTTAACCTGAGATGGTGCTGGACCTCCAGTTACTTGTCTGCTTTTAATGATTTCTACTGGATCCAGGGCTTTTTTCACTTTTGAGTCATCAATTCCCAGAACTTCACCTGTTATCTCTTTTGAAACATCATCCAAAAACTGGGCATCAATTTCTTCCGCCTTCATATCCTTATCCAGGGCAATGGTCACTGCTCGGCCCACTATCTGATGGGCAGTTCTGAAGGGTAATCCACCCTCACGAACCATTAGATCTGCCAGTTCCGTGGCAGCAGAAAAGTTAGCCCGGGCTAGTTCTTCTCCTCTCAAACCTTTAAAATCTGCGGATGCCAGCATTTCTGTAGTGATCTTCAAAGCTGACCTTATGGTATCTGCAGATTTCCAGAGATGGGGAGAAACTTCCTGTAAATCTCGATTGTAACTTTGAGGTAGTGATTTAATGATTGTGAGAATCGTAACCAGTTCACCATTTAACAGGGCTGTTTTAGCCCTAACAATCTCTGCAACATCTGGATTTTTTTTCTGAGGCATTATAGATGATGTGGATGAGAATTCATCTGCCAGTTCCACCATGCCAAACTCATAGGTACTCCAGATGATGAGTTCTTCTGATATCTTGGATAAAGTAGTCCCCAGCATGGTCAGGGCGAAAACAGTTTCAGCTATAAAATCCCGGCTACTCACTCCATCAATGGAGTTTTCCATGGGTCCGGAGAATCCCAGAAGTTCAGCAGTTCTATCCCGGTTTATAGGAAAGCTGGTTGTTGTCAGTGCTGCTGAACCCAGCGGGCAAAGATCCATCCTATGGTATGCATCTTGAAGTCTTCCATAATCCCTTTTCAGTGCCTGAGCATATGAAAGTAGATGATGGGCAAAAGTAGTGGGCTGAGCATGTTGGAGGTGGGTGTAAGCCACCATAATAGAATCAAGGTTTTCCTCAGCCATTTCAATAATAATTTCAATAAAAGTAAGTAGTTCAAGTTGTATTTCCCGTATCTCTTCTTTTAATGCTATTTTAAGGTCGGTTGCCACCTGGTCGTTTCTTGATTTGGCGGTGTGCATGAAACCAGCATCAGGACCGATTTTGCTGGTCACGTAGTTTTCCACTGCCATGTGAATGTCTTCCACAGCAGGGTTAAGATCCAGAGCTTCAACACCCTCTTTTTCGAGTTCATCGAGAGCATTAAGGATTTTTTTTCCTATATCTTGGGGGATGATGCCCTGTTCCATGAGCATGGTGGTATGGGCTTGATTGCACCGAAGATCTGCTTTGAATATCCTGTGGTCAGAATCTAGGGAAGATGTGAAAGTGGCCACGTCACTACTCATATGCCCTTTAAGCCTTCCCGAGCGGAGATTCAAAAAATACACCTTTTTATGATTTTTTTGAAATTTTTCTTTAAATTCTATTTTTAAAGGAATGAAGTATTAATATATTATTTTTTCCCTTCTTTACTCTTCCACTGAGTGTAACCGCATTTACCGCATGCGTATCGGTCTCCGTGGTCGGCCATGAAAATACCATGGGAGCAGCGTACACATTCAGGGTTTTTACGGATGATTTTATTATCTTTAACTTCGTATAGTTCGAATTTCCTCATGATTTATCCTCCTTGTCCATAGAGTTATAAGGTGTGAAATTATGCAGTTAAATTTATTCTTCTTCAGCTTCTTCTTTAGAAGGTTCTCTGTTTTTTTGAAGAACATGCTGTTTTTCGATCTGAACCAGTTTTTCTTCTGAGTCATAGAGCTTAGCATAACCATCGGCTCGTCCTTCACCGAAACTGGGTTTTACTTTGTCCACTACTAACAGATTTTTGTCCACGTTTAACTGTGCCACAAGCCTGTTTTTAACATCCAGTAGTTTGGGAGTGGATTCTCCCTGGTAAATGCAGTCAAAGTGTATTTCGGTACGGTTTAAAAGTGGATTTTCAACCTGTTCTTTAATGTCTATCTCCATATAAATCTCTCCTATCTTTCCTCTAATTTACTCTTTAATTTTTTAACTTTTTCTAAAACTTTATCAACTTCACAGACCACTAAACCTTCACCTGGCTGGCCATAAAGGACCAGTGAAGTGGTTGGGGCCATTAAGATACATGGAATGGCAGCTAAATCTTCTTCACCATCTACTACAATTATAACTCTGAAACCACTTTTAATAAGCTTAAAAGCCTTTCCAATGGCATCCTGCAGTTCATCGGTTATTAATCCAGGGGGGTTTTCAGCATTGAGGGTTACGTAGTCATAGATGGTATAATCTACTGGTTTTTTCTCATTTATGGGGCTTCGTTCCACCACATGGTCAATGATTCCCAGATGGGGAATTAAACCTGATTTCTGCAGGTTTCGGGTGGTTACATCACCCACAGTTATTAAAAGTTCATCAGGGTATTTGGTTTTGATGAAATCTAGAGCATCATCTAATGAGGGGTAAAGTACCCCGACGGGTTTTTTAAATTCAGCTCTCAACTCCTTGTTAAGTATTAACACTAGCGAACCCTCAGGGCGTATTCTCCGGGTAGGGTGATCTGCAGTTCCTGGGCAATGGGTGAGTTTTCAGGATCCACAATTATCAGAAATCCACTCCAGTTCTTGGAGGTGGCCATATTGCAAACTGCACATCTATCCTCATCCATGAGGCGATGACAGCGAGTGCATGCTTTGGTAACCATCTATTTCTTCTCCTTTTTACCTTTCTTTCCTTTCTTTTTCTTTTTTTCTTTCTCAGCCTCGATCCATTCCACCCTTCCCAGGTTAGGTTGTCTCATGGTCAGACCGATTTTGGTTTCCTTGGAAGATTTACCCTTCAAGCTGAGGGCAACGATTCTGGCACGAACCCTATTACCTTCTTCCAGGCTTTTCTTGGATTCTTTGCCTATCAAAGCCCCTCTTTTCCCATCGTAGTTAATGTAGTCATCAGTTACCTGTGATACGTGAACCAGTCCATCCATAGGGCCGATACGTATGAAAGCTCCGAATTCAGTTACTTCGATAACTTCCCCCTCCACGATTTCATGTAATTCTGGTTTGAAGAACAAAGCATTAAACACTACCTCGTGGTAGGCGGCTCCGTCACCCATAATGACTTTACCCACACCTATTTCTTCTATGTCTTTGACAGTGACCATTAATCCCATTTTTTTGTCAATTTTTCCAACGTAGTTTTCGTTTATAATTTCACTGGCCACTTCTTTTAAAGGTTCTTCAAAGCGGCTGGGTGGGATTCTCACCGTGTCCTCTATTTTGGATATTAAATACAAACAAATCCCTCAATTACAATTTTTTAATAATTAAAGCTCCTGGTAAAGTTTCATGGAGTGAACAACTGCACTTTTAGCTTTATCTGCATTTTCCCATCCCAAAATTTCGGTTTCTTTTCCTTCTAAGGTTTTGTACTCTTTGAAGAAGTGAGCTACCTCATCCAGGAAAGCTTTGGAAATATCATTTATGTTTTGAATGTCCTTGTAGTGTGGGTCTTCTACTGGCACTGCCAGGATCTTATCATCATGATCCCCACCATCTATCATGCGCATCATTCCAATGGGTCTGGATTCAATAATGCATCCAGGGAAAGTGGGCTGGTCCATGATAACCATTATATCCATGGGGTCCCCGTCGTCATAAAGAGTTTGGGGTATGATACCGTATTCTGCAGGGTAATGGAATGGGGAGTACAGCACCCGGTCCAGAGCAAATGATTCTAAATCTTTATCATATTCGTACTTGTTCCGGGACCCTTTGGGTATTTCAATAACTGCATATACTACTTCAGGAGCTGATGGCCCAGTTTTTATGTCCTTCCAGAGATTCATATTGTAATTCCTCCATGAAATCAACCATTTTGAAGGTTGGTAAATTATAAAATTTTACTTAAATTTTTTTTAAGCTTTCACTGAATAATTGTGAGACTAATGATTTCCCGTGACATTTTTTTTCTTTATTTGAATGTCATATGCGTTATATTATTTTATGTGGCCATCAACAGCCAGATACTTCTTCTGACGCATGTAAACCACATCAATTCCCTTTTCACGTGCTTTAATTCTTAACTGCCTATCATTGGTACATAATACCTTAGAAATTCGGAGTAAAGCATCATCTACCGTCTCCCCGGGATTAAGTTCTAATTCTATTATCTTAAAAGGGGGAGATTTTGAGATTTTAAGAGCTATTGAAGCTGATATTTTATGTTTACCCTTACTTCTTTTTTTTATCTTTTCCAGTTCGTAGATAACTGTTGAAGGGATGAGAAGTTGGTATGATGGTAAGGTGCGTTCCAGTTCTCCCACCAGATCCATTGAGAACTGGCCCGCCATCATCAAAAATTTGTGTCTATGACTGCCTCTTTAGCGTATGATTCCATAACCAATCAACCTCCACCTGGCACCAACTCTCCTGGAAAGAGCAACTCTCTGACCGGACTCTGCACAGACAGGTAGTTTAAGTTTCACTTCTGCTTCTTTTTTCCGGGCACTGGTAACCACTCCAATGGTAGTGGCGGTTCCAATATTAATCATTAGTGGTTCGGATGACTTTATAGGGTCAACTTTTCTCTCTTCCTTAGTACCCACTACTCTATCTAAAAGGTGAGTTTTCATGGTGAAGGTGTGCAGAATATCTGGAAGGGTTCCTGGTTTCCCAGCCACTGATCCGGAAAGTGAATCTGCCTTGGTCAGTGCAGGGTCCAGTTTAGTGGCGACTCCAATGAGTCCTCCAGGTCCCACTTCATCCACAGCTTCCCCTCCTCCGTTTAAACCGGTTACTTCTGAGATGAGGCTTATCCACTCTACTTTACCTCTGTTTTTTATTTGTATTCCTGGTTTGATTTCTATTTCATCTCCCAGGTGTATTTTTCCCTGAATAAGGGATCCTCCTATAACTCCTCCCTGGATTTTATCAGGACTACAACCAGGCCGGTTTATATCGAAGGAACGGGCAACATGCATACGGGGTGCCTTTCTAAGTGAACGTCGGGGTGTTCTTATTATGTGTTGAATGTTTTCAATTAAAATGTCAATGTTAGCGCCTTGTTGTGCTGATACAGGTATAATTGGAGCGTCTTCAGCACAAGTTCCCTTAACAAATTCTTTGATCTCTTTATAACTTTCCAGGGCTCTTTCTCTGGATACAATATCGATCTTGTTCTGGACCACAATTACCTCTTTGACTCCTATAACATCCAGAGCCATGAGGTGTTCTTTGGTTTGTGGTTGGGGACAGGGTTCATTGGCTGCTATTACCAGCACAGCACCATCCATGATGGCTGCTCCAGAGAGCATGGTGGCCATGAGGGTTTCGTGTCCAGGAGAATCCACAAAGGAAACTTTACGCAGGGTCTGGGTTTCACTACCGCAGTGTTCACACACCAGGGCAGTGGTGTAGCACTGGGGTTCGGGACATTCCATACATCTACGGAAGGTTATATCCGCATAACCTAAACGGATGGAAATACCTCTTTTGGTTTCCTCACTATGGGTGTCGGTCCATATACCTGACAAGGCCTTGGTGAGGGTGGTTTTCCCATGATCAACATGCCCCACTAGCCCAATGTTAACTTCAGACTGTACTTTCACTCGTCACACCTATTACCCTTACTCTTCACTTGCCAAGAGGTCTTCTATTGATTTTGAACCTTTTTTTACCACAATGGTGTTAATCTGAACTATGTCATCAGATATTGTATTCCCACGGACGGTTTTTCTCCTTCTCTGCCCGGCTCGTTGTGGTTTGAACCCAACTCCGCCTGAAAGGAGACTTTTAATCCTTCGCGGTCCTTCAACATCTTTTTTCATTGGAAAACCGTTTTTATCACTTCCGCCTGTTATACGGAGTGTGTATCCTTTAAGACCCATAGGGGCAGCGTCAAACTCTTCGCCGATCTTCATTCCGATCAATTTTTTTGATTCGGCAGCTTCCACTTCCATCTGATGACTGGTTTCACCTTGGGAAATAATTAATTTAAATGCCAATCTATCTCCTCCATCTTATTTTTGGTGTTTTATGTTCATATTATTTATCGTTTTTCATCATTAGTAATGATTGAATATTATTATAGCTAAATTTTAGACTTATTTAGACTTACTAGTAAATTCCCCAATTAGGATCCTCTTTCCTCTTAATATTAACCGTTTTTTGGAGTATTTCTGTTTCATCTTCATTTAAATCAGATTTCATCTCTGATTCCAGGACTTTGTAATGGCTTTCAGGGATGTCTATGTATAGCTCATCCCCTTCATCTAAATTTCGTCCAAAAACCCCGTCTTTTATGGCCATGGCCACCTTTTGTCCCTTGGAAATTGAGGGTAGATTATCACCCTTATCCTGCATACTCTCTACAGTTCCCACTCTCTGCCCATCTTCATTTATAAGGCCACAACCCTTTTTAACACTACCTCCCAGAACTTCAATACCTGCAATAGCAGGTTTGCTCTGTCTGAAAACTAGTTTGGGCATTATACGTATTTTACCAGGTTTTATGATGGCGTCAAACCATTCTTTTTTACGGCGCTCTTCTGCAGCCCTTACCCATTCCTGATAATCTTCAGTTAATTGGTAGATAACATTGGCAGAGAATATCTTAAGGTCGGTGTTTTTTATTTCCTCTGAAGCAGAAGGTAGTACCTTGACATTGAAGGCAATTATAACTCCGTAGAGTTCGTTTTCCTGTCTGACTATAGATGCGTCTACCACATCTCTACGAGAAACATCCCCAATATCCGCGGCTCTTATGGGTACTTCCATTTCCTGGAGCATGTTCACCAGTGCTTCCAGAGATCCCAATGTATCCGCTTTAACAATAACTCCCAATTCGTCAGTATCAACTTTAATATCCTCTATTTCATGTAAAATCTCTTCTTTGACCTTTAACAGGTCTTCCCTGGCCACACGTAATGGTGAGCCAGAAATGACATGGTCAATGTTGGGAGCTACAATTTTGATACCTGCAGCTGCAACTACTTCATCCACCTTTTCAAAACGTTTTTTCGCGTCTCTGATTTCTTCTAAGGCTCTGGGCTTTAAAAGGGATCTTATTTTGGTGGTGATAACATCATCAGGAGTAGTGAGAACAATGGTATCTTTGTGCCGGATTATACCATCGTATATGACTGCATCAATGGTTGTTCCCAGTCCAACTTCTTCTTTAACTTCTAAAATGGTGCCCTTTGCAGGGGCATCGGCTTCTATCTGCAACTGTTCCTTTAGATACTGTTGGGCCAGTCCCAGGAGCATGGTTAAAAGTTCTGGAATCCCTTCTCCGCTTTTGGCGCTGATGGGAATGATACTAACCTGTCTGGCAAAGTTCTCCACTCTATCGAAGCGTTCCGATTCGAAACCTTCCTGGTGAAGTATTCCCACTAATTCATAAATCTGGGTGTCGAGGGCGGTTTGTACGTTAGCTGGTTGTTTCTGGTAAGTCTGGGTGAATGATTCTCTTTCATGGGTCTGCCACCCATATAGCTTATCCATCTTATTTGCAGCAACTATGAAGGGGGTTTTATACATTTTAAGAATGTTCAGTGCTTCATAGGTTTGAGGTTTGAATCCCTCATTCAAATCCACCATGAGTATGGCCAGATCAGCCAGGGCACCACCTCGCTTGCGAAGGGTGGTGAAGGCTTCATGGCCGGGTGTGTCTATGAAGAACAGGCCGGGGAGGGTGTCTTTAATGGTCAGTTTGTCCAGGAAAGCCCCGCAGATATTTTCAATTACTTCCATGGGGATTTCTGTGGCTCCTATGTGTTGAGTTATTCCACCTGCTTCTCTCTGAGCTATGGCACTACCTCGGATAAAGTCCAGTAGAGTGGTTTTTCCATGGTCCACATGACCCAGAACCGATACAATGGGTGATCTAATTTGCAAGTTATCCTCCGGCCAAAAAATTGTGATGGAATCAAAAAAAGTAATTTCCACTTTTTTTAAATAAAATTCCTATTATCGCATTCTTCTATATTGTTTCTAATTTTAGAGAAGATTTGAGGTTTCTTTTAAGGTTCTTCATATACCAGTTCCCGGTCTGGTAGCTGGTATGTGCAGATCTCCTCATCCTGGAAAAACAGTGCAATTTCCCTTTCTGCAGATGCAGGTGAATCAGAAGCATGGACAATGTTCCTACCAGTTTCCATGGCAAAATCACCACGGATAGTGCCTAAATCGGCTTCTTGAGGGTTAGTGGCTCCCACCATCTTTCTGATGAGGGTAATACATTCTTCTCCTTCAATAACCATTGCTAGAACGGGTCCTGAAGTAATATAGTTCACTAAATCGCCAAAAAATGGTTTTTCCTTGTGTTCAGCGTAGTGTTCTTCTGCCAGTTCTCGAGGGATTACCATCATTTTAGCCGCCAGGATCTGGAGTCCCCGCTCTTCGAAGCGGGTTATAATCTTCCCAGTTAACCTCCGTAAAACTGCATCAGGTTTTAACATCACAAAACTTTTTTGCATCATTTTTTAACCCACTTAACTTTTCTGGGAACTCTACCAAGTTTTATACGATTTTTTTCACATTTGCTGCTGCAGAAAAGATACACAGTGCCGTCTTTTTTTACGTACATCTTGCCGGTACCATCTTCCATCTCTTCTCCGCAGAATGAACATGTTCTCATGGTGTCACCTTTTTATTTAGGGTGTGCGGATTTCTTTGGCTTCTCTGATGGTGTCCAGGAGCATCAGTATGTCGCCTTCCCTTATGGCTCCCATCACATTACGGGTTAATATCCTACCCTTATCTCTTCCTTCTAATATCCTGCATTTCACCTGCATGACTTCTCCAGTCATACCGGTTCTTTTTAGGACCTCAATAACTTCTGCAGGAGTTGCTTCTGTCATATCATCACCTTAAATAGTGGGAAGGTTTTTCCCTTCCGTGAAAGTTAATTATTTCTTGAGCTCTTCTACTTTTTCCACGATGTCTTTGATGAGGTCTTCGCCTTCACCAGCATCAATGATACATGCAGATGCGGTTCCCACATTGAGACCAGCAGCTTCTCCCAGTTCGTCCTTGGTGGGTATGTAAACGTAAGGAATTTCTTTTTCTTCAGCGAGAACAGGAAGGTGAGCGATAATTTCAGCGGGGTCAACATCTTCAGCTATTAATACCAGCACTGCGTCGCCTCTTTCCACTGCTTTGGTTACTTCATTACTTCCTTTACCTACTTTTCCTGTGTCTCTTGCGATCTCTAAAGCTTCGTAAGCTTTGTCCGCTAACTCTTTAGGTACATCAAATTTAACATACATTGCTTTTGCCATTAAATTTACCTCCTTTTTCATCTGGGTTTAACCATCCATCGGCAAACTCTAATTTTAGACTTCGCTTTGATAACTGATATATATCAGATATGCTGTTTATGAAGTTCTGGTTCCGATGATCGACCAAAAATTCTAATTTTAAACTTAAATTAATATTTTAGAATTCTAAAATTAGATGTAACAAAATTAGTTGATTACAGTATATATACTTTACTTGACTTTCAATGAACTAAAAACCATAATCATAAAATTGTTTCCCTATTAAAGTATGATCAATGTAAAAGTGAGTTGATTTATTTTTTCTGGAGATTTATTGGATATTCGGTCATATTAACTTTCATTATAGTATTCATATTCATATTCATTATTCTTCTGTGATTGTAATTTGCTGTATTTTTAAGGTCTATTATGTTGTCATGATCTTTACGTACATTCGACGAAAAATTGAGGAATTGTGGAATGGTATAACGAAGTCAATTAAGTAAAAAACAGATGATTATATTGGTTTTAAATATTTATAAAAAGAAAAGAAAAAAGGAAGGTTAACTTATAACCTTTTGACGGCTAATTCAACGTCAGAAGCTTTAACAGTTTTTCTTCCTGCGTGTTTTGCCAGTTTAACAGCTTCAGTAGCGATAGTTTCGCCTTTTTCTTCTAAGGCTTTGGCTAGAGCTTCTCTAGCGTCGTCACTTACTCTTTCTGCACCGGCGTTCTTTATTATTCTTCCAATTGGAGCTATTGGTAATTCCATATTAATCACCTCATTTTTGTATATTTGTTAATATACACTGTTGCCGTACTCCTATATATATGTATCGTTAAAAGCACTGATTATTCGGTGATCCATATGTTATTGGGTCATGTCATGATGATCCCTATAATCTTGGGACACCACATGACAAATCATATGATCTTGAGTCAAAAAGTAAAAATTGGGATATAGAAATAGTCCAGATCATCCAGAAAAAAAAGGTTAAGTAAAATCTTTTAGATTTCCTTTATAATCTTTGAAAGAGCTTTTATATCCGCATCTACTTCAACCGGTTCTTCACATGCATTGATTGCCACATTAGGGTCTTTGAGTACATGTCCTGTCACCACGCACACGATTTGTTCGCCCTTATCCACTTTACCGGAATTAACCAGTTTTATAAGCCCTGCAATGGATGCTGCTGAAGCCGGTTCAACTCCAATTCCTTCGGTTCTGGCTAAAAGTTTCTGAGCACTTAAGATCTCCTCATCACTTACAGTTTCAGCCAAACCATCAGACTCATAAATGGCACGGATGGCCTTTCTGGCACTGACTGGTGCACCAATACGAATGGCTGTGGCTACTGTTTCAGGGTGTTCCACAGGCACAATGTCATCCTGACCTTCCCATACCGCATGAGCTATAGGAGCAGCTCCTTCAGCCTGAATTCCAGTCATACAGGGAAGATCATCTATAAAACCAGCTCTGTAAAATTCAGTTATTCCCTTCCAGATGGCTGAGATGTTCCCCGCATTTCCCACAGGTAATATGATTCTGTCGGGAGATTTCCATCCCAAATCATCAACTATCTCGAATCCAATGGATTTTTGACCCTCTAATCTGTAGGGATTCACAGAATTTAAAAGATATAACTGACCTTGCAATGCCAGAGTGGTGATTGCCTCTAAAGCCTGATCGAAGTTACCCCTCACGGATATAACTTCGGCTCCGTGAAACATGGCCTGAGCCAGTTTTCCCAGAGCGACTTTACCTGCAGGTAAGAGTACTGCGCACTTCAAACCAGCTCTTGCAGCGTAAGCGGCCAGTGATGCAGAGGTGTTCCCTGTGGAAGCGCAACCTACGGTGTCCACACCCAATTCAAGGGCTTTGGTAATCCCCACACTCATACCCCTATCTTTAAAGCTGCCAGTGGGATTAGAACCTTCAACCTTAACGTAGAGTTCAACTCCTAATTCTTTACCCAGTTTATCACACTTGCAAAATGGAGTTCCTCCTTCATCCAGACTCACTATTCTATCTGGATCTACAGGCATGAACTCCTTATATTTCCACATGGTAGATTTACGGCACTTAAAAACCTCTTTTGATACATCTGCTTGGCAGATGACTTCCAGTATGGAATTGCATTTACTACAGGTATATATTATTTCATCATCAGGATATTCTGCTCCGCAAGATATACATTTCATCATAAAATCACCCTAAATTAAAATGGTCCATGAAATTTTTCAATTGAATCCCATTGAATTATGCAAATAACATTATCAAAAAAACTAATTGATTTCATTAAATTAGTCGTTTTTAGTTATTTCTCGAGAATAAAATATCTCGGGATACGGTTATAAAACTATTGTCAAATAAAATCTAACAAATTTCAGCAGGTTTTTTGCCAGAAAATGTGAATTTCCCAAATAATAACTAAACTAATACTCTTATATTAACAGTATTTGTAAGTATTACAAATCATAAAATGCCTTTTATGTAATTTGCCCATGTTATGGTGAAGTTTGCCTCGATTATGGCTGCAATTATTATAAGAATAACTGCAATGGCCAACATAATTAGCGTATCCTTGAAATCATCTAGATTCACTTCCAATAAATATTTAAGCTGGTTAGATATTGAGAAATCTGTTTGTATGTGAACTAAACCTTTTATAACGTTTAAGACAGTGTGACCCAGTTTAAAACCAGCTGCACCTGCGATTATGATTCCTAATATCTCAAACACACCATGTGGAATGGTGTAAATAATGAAATCACCAAGAGAAAATTGAGATGCTGTGTAACCAATGAATATTCCATTGCTTATGAGGAAGTAAGCAGTTATAATGCCTAAAATTATTCCACCGGCATAGATCATCAGTATAATCTTAATATTATTGAAAAACAGGGAAGTGGTGGTGAGCTGTAATTCTCCCTCAACCACACGTCTTTTAAAATTTCCTAGCATGGATGATAAGATTGGATCTAACAGCCAGGCAAAGGCGTATCCTATAAAAAGAGAGGATATGAATATAGCGGCTGATAAAATTAAATAACTCTCGTTACGATTATAGAGTCCAGTAAATAAACCTTCATACCGTTCTTTGCCCATTTTTAAGCTCCTAATTCTTTATTAGTTTTGTATTACTTTAATATATTTTCAGCCTTATCTTTAGCTTTTTCCCTTTTCTCTTGGAGGTCAGTAAAGAAATCTCTTATTAATTCTGCTGCATTTGCTTTGCACTCCCCACACATAATACTGCCATCTTTACATTGATGGTAGATATCTTTTAAATCAGAGTCAGAATGCATTAGATGGTAAAGTAACATCTCATAAACAACACATTCATCTGGAATGCCTCCCATTTCCTGTTGTTCTTTTAAACTTTCTCTTCCACCAGTTTTAGCCGATCTTAATTTCTTTTCAGCTTCTTCTGGAGAGTCACTGAGGAAAATAGCAGTTTTTGGTTTGCTGCTGGACATCTTACCTCCTGTTAGTCCAGTGATGAATCGGTGGTAGGTGGAGGAGGGACTTATGAAATGGAATTTTGATTGGAATCTTTCAGCTATGTCCCTTGTAAGGCGGATATGAGGGTCCTGATCAGGTCCCACAGGAACCACAATGGGTTTAGGTCCACCTAATTCCTCCAGTTGGGGGTGCAGTATATCAGCCACTTGTATAAGTGGTGTGTAGAGATGTGCTATGTTGGTTGAACCTGAAAAACCATATATAGATTTCATTTCGTTTAAATTCACTCTTTTAGCCAGTTTATATGCCAAATCGCCCACTGTTTTGTTTTCAGATTGTAAGTAAATATGCAGATTTTCATTATCAGGATCCAGGCCTAGAGCAATGTAATTTGTGATGTATTCTTCAATGGCAATCTTTTTTGCATCTTCAAAGCTCATTCCCCTGGCGGAGTAGGATTCCATGTCAGCAATGGGGATATAGATTTCAGCACCTTTCTCCTGGTACCAGATGAGTTGATCCACAATCATTTTGTGGCCTATATGCATTTTACCACTGGGCATCATTCCGGTAACCACAGCAAAGGCTGATTTTTCACGCATTGCCTTTAAAATCCTGCCGTAATCTCGATGCCCGAAAACAATCCCCCTGCGCATCAGCATGTGAGGATTTTCCAGTTCACCTAAAAGGTCTTGGAAGGGTTTTATTCCAAATTCTTGGATTAGCTTTTCATAGTTTACTAGGGCTGAACTCCATGGATCAATCAATAAATCACCTTAAATGATAATAAACATTATTCACAAGGATATAAATGTTATGATAATTATCGTTGTTCAATTGTTTTATATAGTTTCTTCTTGCTCTTAGATATGGTTAGGTCAATATAGTGTAGTCCACTAAGATTATGGTCTGGTCCACTCAACATTGTAGTAAGTGATATCTTGTTCATCATCCACCACTGCCAGTAGGAGTTTCTTGTTAACTCCGTGGGCCACACGAACGTAACTGGAGAAGTTGGCGATGGATATGTCCTGGTTCTCATTAACTACTTTCACCACAAAATCAGAATGACCGTCACCTGGAGATTTACCCCTTTCATATAATCTAAACTCGGAACCATACTTGAAACCTGTTTTAACAATGTATCCCCTGTTGCGAAGGTCTCTGAATACAATATATTTATAGAGAAGGCCTTTTTCCTGGATCATTCCCCACATCTCATGGACTGAAACTTCTCTATTATCATCCAGAATATTTATTTTTCCTTTTTCCTGAAGGTAAAGAGCCTCCATAATTGAAATTTGCAGTTCATCCTGGTTAAATTTACCAAAATGACTTTTTTCATTAAGTGCAACAGCTTTTTTGTTTTTAATGATTACTAGTTCTCCTTTCAGTTCCGCGTCCATGTTTTTCACCTTAACTTCATTCGCTTAGCTTTCTGGGAGGTTTTGAAGGAGTTTTTTAGTTAAAAAAGATCGAATTTTCCGGACATGGACATGCTTTTTTGAGAAATTTTTTGAGAAATTATACTCAGTATGATGATTAATCTCGGGCATGCAACTTTTTCAGATCATTTTCTTTTTTACCTAATCGTACCATAAAAGCTGCTATAAGTCCATCCAAGAATAAAAGAGTGCTGTCTTCGAAAAGAGTCCCCATTGGGGTTAAATCATCGTAATTTCCCTTTAAAACATGGGAGGTGTAATACTTCCAGGGCACCTTACTTTTACTTTCAATATTAACCACGACATCTGCATTCCTGCCAACTGTGGATTCAGGGTCGGTGGTAATTCCTACTACTTTAGTACCCACTTCTCTGGCAGTTCCAGATGCTATGGCAACGGTTTTGGTTTCACCGGAACCGGAAATAGCTACCAAACAGTCCTTGTCAGTGAGGGCAGGGGTGGTAACATCACCCACCACGTAAACTCGAAATCCCAGGTGCATAAGGCGCATGGCAAAAGCCTTACCTACCAGTTCAGATCTCCCACTTCCCACAATAAAAATGGAATCTGCATCAAGGATGCACTGGATCATCTCTTCTACCCGTTCCTCATTGATACGGTCGATAACTTCCAGGGTGTGTTTGGCTATTCCTTCTGCGGTTTTTTTTATGTATTCCATAATCCACTTACCTTTTTTTAGTGTTTTAGTTGATGTTTAAATTTTTATTATTAGATATTTATATGTTGATTCATTTTGAAATTTTCTAAGTCTTATTAGAGGATTAGAGGCCGGTTATTCTTATTCCTGCCAGTTTTATTTTGTTACGAATGTTGAGGTTAATCAGGAGGGGTGTTATTTTTTCAACAATCCTGGCGTTTTCCAGGGGACCGCAATCAATGGCCCTGACTCCAGGTATAATCTCTGCTAATTTCATGGCTGCTTTTTTTGCTTCTGCATCATCTCCTGAGATCAGGCAGTCGCAGTCTATCTCATTTTCAATGGTGGTCAGGCTGGCAGCACTGATGTTATTGAAGGCAGATACCACCCGTACATTTTTATCTTTTAAGAAGTTAGCTGTTCTTTCAGCGGCAGAGCCATCCCACATGTTAACATATCTCACTGGACTTCCACCCAGACAACTTTCCATGGGAACCGTGGCATCAATCAGTATCTTACCCTCTACATGGTCTTTGATACTTTTTAAGGTAACCATCTGGGCCTGCAGTGGTACAGTTAGAATCAGAAGATCTGCTTCTCTTGCAGCTTCTTCATTGGTCATTCCCCGCACATTGGGACATTCATCATGTTTTAACATATTTTCAATGACGTTAACAGCATTTTCAGCTTTTTTAACATCCCTTGACCCTACAATTACCTGTTCACCCCCTTTTGCAAATCTGAGTGCCAATCCAAGTCCCTGATCACCAGTTCCACCGATTATTCCGATTTTCAAAGAAAACATCCCCTTTAATTATTTACTAAATCCTTTTTCGCAGATATTTTGATTTTTTATATTAATATTTTTTGGTGTTGACCATTTAAAATACTGAAGTTTGATATAGTAGTTAGGATCATATTTTATATATAAAGAGATGTGTTTTAATGGGTGTTCGTGGTCCTAAACCTGGTTTTGTGGATGTGGCTTGTCCTAATAAGAGCTGTGCAGATTACGGGGAAACTAAAAAAGGCAATATTGTGGGTAATGGAACTTACCAGACAAAAATGGTCCTGTTCACAAATTTATTTGTCGAACATGCTCTAAAAGCTTCACTTCATATTCAAACACAATATTACACGATTTAAGAACTGATGAAGATACAGTTTTTTTAGCTTTGAAAATGATTTTAAAAGGCATGAGTTTACGAGGAACAGCAGAAGTTTTAGGTGTTAAACTGGATACTGTGCGCAGATGGCTGCGCATAGCAGCCGAACACAGTGAAGAAATAAACAAAGTCCTTATGAAAGATATAAAAGCGGATAAAGTGGAGTTAGATGAATTATGGACTTTTGTTAAAAAAAAACAGTTCCAAAAATGGAGCATGAATCAGAAGACGAAAGATGGATTTGGCTAAGCTTCGCACCCGAACACAGACTAATCTTAGCAGCCTACGCAAGCTCCACGAATCTAGATGTGGCTGATAAGATTGTTAAACAAACTGATGATAGGCTAAAAAAAATCACCTTTATCCGGCAATGACGGAAAAAATACTACGCACAAGCATTATTTGACTGATATGCTTATATTAAGGACTTCAAGGACTTCCAAGATAGGAAAACGGGATGTCCACCGAAACCGAAACAAATGCTCTTTGGAAGATTTATAAGTATGCCCAATTAGTGAAGGAACGATAAGGATGGAAAGTTTTATTGGGAGATGTATTATTCTGTTTTAAAACGTCTAAATAAAGAATTTAAAAAGTATATGGGTGGAAATAGGAAATATAATCCTTTGATTCAACAGATATCCATATTTAGAATATGATCTTGACAAATCTTGACAAAAATAGTATTATGATGATAGAACTTTAGAAGAAAAAGTGGGTATGAATTTGGCTTTTTTAGCTCAAAAAGCAAATTTATTGGAGTTAAATTAACAAATAGCTATGAATATAGACATATTTCAACCATTGACCATACTATTCACCCTGGAGCAGTTTATGTACAGCCAAATTTTATCTTGAAATCCTAGAAGACCTAAAAATTGAAGAAGGATACTAAAACAGGGGATTTAGTACTTGCCGTGTAAAGGCTATTTCAGTTTTAAAAACTATGGGTTTGGATTAACTGGACTAATAAAAATCATTCCTTTAATCTGACCATAAAAAATGCACGCGAAAATATAAGGGTTTTCAGCCAATTTAAATACTCATTAGGGTTGTGTGGCGTGGAAATCCATTAAAAACATTTATAAAGATGATTAGTAACTAAATTAGATAAACTATAAGATAAATGGGTGATTTAAAGTCTATTAAAAGCAAAATCGAAGATTTTATCAAATTCTTCAAGAATGGAGTAGGATATGAACAAGTACCTTCTTATACATACAAATCAGTAGCAAAAACCACATATCATAAGTGTACTTTAAGAGCCCTAATAGCTAATACTAATCCAAACTAAAACTTCATAACAAGCAAATTACAGCAACTCGCTGAAATGGGGGCTGTAAAGTTAATGGTTGTTGGACTGTTTATCAAAATTTGAAATTTGTTTATTAGTGTTCTTTCACCAAACAAAGACAAATTAAGGCAAAAATTATTTGCAAACATCTCTCAACCACCAATAACTTTACAACCCTCTGAAATGTAAAAACATAACACCCCATAATAATAACTATCAAATAGATTTTTTAATCTTGTGCTCAACAATTTTTGTAATTTTGATGTTAAAAAAAATTGTATTTATGTTCTTGAATAATCATCAAAGCAGGGAATACAAACAAAATTGCCATTTTCTGCCCGTGCTCTGTGTTCTGAAACTAGTTCTCCACATTTAGCGCATTTAATTGATTGAAATATTCGAGCTTTTTCAGGAATGTCAATTTCTACATATTCTATTTTGAACAATTCATTATCTGGCATGTTAAGAATTTTTTGAGTTATTCTTTCCCTTTGTTTTTCAAATTCTAGTTCCTCTTCTTTACTAGCTGATCCAGAAAATATTTTTTTCTGAAGTTTTTTAAAATCTGAATCCATTTCATCTACGCTTTTAATTAAAGATATGCGCAAAGCATAGCCAGTATCTCTATTTACAAAAATGTATACTTGTTTTCCATGGTCTTTAAATATTAAATTGCCTTTTCCGAAGGTACAGCCTGTTACAACTTGTATGGCATCCACACTGCAACTATCGTTTTCTACAATAGCCAAAAACTCTTCATCAACTGCTCGGGGTGAACTAAGTTCTTTTATGGCTATTTTTCCAGCACGATATCCTATAGCTATTCCGGGACATGAATGTCCATGAAACTCAGTGATATCTGAAAAAGAAAGTATTTGATTTGATATTTCCATTTTATCACCTATATAACGATTTTTTAAATTATTTAAAAAATAAAAAAGAATTTTATATTAATAAGCCTGATTTATCCGTGAATTCTCTGTTTTATTCCATTTTGCAGTTCCAGTCATAAGGGATAATATCATTCTCAATGGGATTAACCCGCCTTTCATCTACATCTTCGGGGTCATACAACAGAGAAGGCATTCCTATTACCACAGATATCTCATTGCCCACATTTTTTGTACCGTGGAAGACTCCCGGAGGGATGTAAATTACACGAGGATATTTTTCACCCATAAATATCTCATTAAGAACTTTGTAGGTAGGTGAATCTTCTCTATAATCATATAATGCAACTTTTACCATTCCAGTAACGCAAACCAGATGATCTTCCTGTTTGGAATGGAGATGCCAACCCTTAATCATTCCAGGATAAGAATATGAAGCAATTATTTGCTTGATATTCTGTGCTTTCAGCTCCTCATCGTCTAAACGTATGAGTTCAGTTAAATACCCTCTTTCATCACTGAAAAGTTTTATATCCTTCATAACAACGCCTTCAATGAGTTCTTCACCATAAAAACCTGGAATATTTTGAACTCGAGGCTTTTCCAGTTTATTAAAATCTGCCATGCTTTTTATTTGCATTTTTACACCTCTTTTTTTTCATACATCCATGATAATGGATCTTTACCGTCTTCAAACATGGCTCCGTAAGGTTCGAATTTATCAATATCTTTGACGGTGCAGAAATGCATTCCCTGGTCTGATTCTGTCATCATCAATGGTTTAGCCTTTGCTATGTCCCAGGAACCGTCTTCTGGGTTGTATATATCATCTCTTATTTCAAGATGCACCACTTTACCCATAATCAATAAGTAGGGGAACCCTTCGTATTCTTCTTCATGCATGTTATGGAGTTTGCATTCCATCCAGGCATAGCAACCTTCTATTCCTGGTGCTTTAACCTTCTTTGAGGGTTTTTCCTTTAAATCTGCTAGTTCAAATTCATTAACATCGAAGGGAACATGCGAAGCTGTTGGTATCACTTTATCAACCATGTTCGCGCCAGCATATTAATTACAAATTCTTCTGTGCTTTCGATATTAACAAATGTGTCCCTCATTTTCGCTGAAGCCACACAAATCAGATCAAATGGACGTAAAACGGGCATAACACAAGAATATGGTGCTATGTTCCTGATTCCATCTTCACTGGCTGTGGAAATGAATGCCACGGGTAGTGGTATCAGCGATTCTCTCTTAAAATTTTCCAATATCATATTACCACCAATCTTCGTTGGATTTTAACATATATAAATATTAGCTTTTTATAAAAAAGTATTACAATTCTAATAAAATTTAGATGAATTTTATTACTTAATTCTCACGAGATTACTTTCAAACCATTTAAATAAAACTTTTTAAATATTGGTTGAAAAAATAATGGGTGTTGGACTTTTCATTAAAATTTAAAATTCGTTTGTTATGTTTTTTCATCAAACAAAGACAGTTTAAGGCAAAAATTTTTAGCAAATATCAAATAACCCTCAATAACTTTACAGTCACAGCCTAACACAAATTATATATAGGTGTTTGTAACTAAATTCACTGAAAGTGATGTTTTGATGTTCAGGGAAAGAAATCTTTCTATTGAACATTAAAGTTGGAGCTAATGAGAAATTTGGAGTAAATTCTCAAAAATACTTATGCATTTTTCACAAATTCCACTAAGTTCTAATTTATTAATCGCTTAAACAGGGAAAATATTCTATTTATGTGCTTAAATTATTCTCATAATGTCTGATTATCAACGAGCTGAGTAGATGTCATTATGGGAAGGTGTCATTAATGGGAATATATTTTATTGAATAATGGTCGAATAATGGTCTTAAATATAATACAAAATTAGATAAATTGTAATAAAATTGTAATAATGTATTGATGATTATAAATTGTTAGGAATCATGCAAACAGTGAGGTGTTTCAATGTATTACAAGTGGTTCAATGAACCCAATAGTCATTAGTGGCGATTGTGGCAAACCGATAAAACCAACTGGTACCACAAAAATGTGGCATGCCCCATATTTGGCATGATTTTTGTCGGAATGAACCAACGGAGGAATTATATTAAGCGAAATTTATACAAAGCGGCTATTGTCGTTTTATTATTGGGAGCATTGCCGGTGAGCAGTGCTTCATCAATTGGAGGATATTTTATACCGGGGGGAATGTACGGTGGTGAATCTGGATATCACTACTGGGAAAACTACTGTCCACTCTGCCATCATTATGGTTGTCTGGAAGTGAACCCCAAAGGAACACACGAAGGTGAAATAACCTGTTCTCGTTGTGATGCAGATTATGATGGATGCTCAGGTTATGATAAGTATGATGGAGGTGCAAGGGCTAAATTGATCCCAGCAGTGATAGAAACCAAACCAGAAGCACAAGCAGCACCTCAATTCACAGAGTCAACAGCAAAACCCGAAATCCAGGAAACTAAAAATTCAACACCAAATTCAACATCAAATTACTTTATAAATCAGGATTCAAAGAATTTAACCTCAAAAGCTTTAATAACTGAGGTAGAACAGCCTGATACAACCATTTCTGTGAATTTAGGTGTTAGTAAGGTACTGGTAAACCATACCGTACTCCAATCCCACCTTGAAAAAATAAGTAGATACTGGTTGGTCTAAAAACCAGCCACCATTTTTTTTTATTCAACTAAATAGATTATAAGAATTCATTTTTAATTATTATCTGTAGTTTCATCTCAGTTGCATTAATTCTTCTAAAAACAAGTCGAATGCAGTGCAAATTTTGTAAAATAAAATGATAATTCAAAGTATTATAACTTTGTTTTTATAGGGATTGCTCTGTTCTTAAACCTTTTTTTCCATATATTTTAAACTTTCAGAAACGTCCTGGGGATTTTTCACCTCTACCACCAGAACTCCACGGTATTTAAGTTTTTTCAGTGCTTTGAAGATTGAATTGAAGTCTATATTCCCAGTGCCCAGTGCATTGTGATGATCCCATGTCCCATCATTGTCACTGAGGTGGATGTGTTTAATCAGAGGAGATTGAATCATATCCTGAGGTTTGAAACCTGAATTATGAGCATGTCCCACATCTAAAGTCATATATGCATCTATCCCATCTAAAAGGGAGTTTAATTCTTCCAAGTCCTGGAATAGAAGGCCTTCAATCACGGGCATGTTCTCCACACACATTAAAACACCGCAATCTTGAGCGTAAAGGTTACATTCACTTAAAGATTCCATATTATATTCGTAAATCTTTTTTTCAATTCTCTGACCCATAATGGGCATACTACCAGGATGAACAACCACTATTTCCGCATCCCACTCCACAGCCCGGTCCATGGACCTTTTAATTTCCTGTATAGATGATTGGCGTATAGTCTGGTTATGGGATGCCAGGTTAATATCTGATAGGGGGGAATGTACAGTGAGTTTGACCTGATATGATTCCAAAATATCCTGATCTATACCATCATAAGGATATTCATTAATTATTTCACAATAATCAACATTAAGGGATTCAAGACCCTCAAGAACTTGACATATGGGCTGGGGATAAAGAGCCAGAGTAGAGACACCAATTTTCATTCATTATACTCCTTTAAATTGTTTAATGCACCATTTTTTTTTTATAATAAACATTCCACCATTCAACAAGCTTATTAAATTCCTAAAAAATAAATCGCAGTCTGCATCAGTTTTGGTTATATTAAAATTCAGTCTTGAACTATTATAAATCTCATAAGACTTTCATCTTCCAGAATAATCACTAAGTTTGATTTATTCTTCCCTAATTCTAGCTTCAATTGGAATATTTTGCTTTTTAGAATTGAGAATTATCTTTGCCAGCTCGATGTCTTTTTTAATTTTAATAGTCCCTTTTTTACCCACAGTAGCAGTGAAAAGATAATCTTCATCAACCAGTATATCAAAAGGAGTACCTACCACATCCTTACCGAAATTCAAAACCACGTAGTTACCGGAAACTTCCACTTCCACTGGCACGTGATTGTGGGATAATAATTCGGGAATACGACCATTTCTCTGCCGGGGTTTGGCCTGACCCTTTCTGGCTTCCAGGGACTCCACACCAATACTGATACCCACTTTACCCTCTAATTCTTCAATGTTCTTTCCCCTTTTACCAATAAGTTTGGGAATGGCATCTTCTCCCACCCAAACCGTAGCACGCCGGTCAGATTTCATATCCACTTCCACCTTACCGGGTACAACCTTTTTAACTTCCTTGATGATTTCTCTTTCCGCCATTTTCTGGATGGGAGTCTTCTCAAACTGAGTTCTTCCCACATCCATAACAATGGTCTGTTCTCCATATGTATAGATCTCGTGTACCAGATCTCCCGTTTCAAAATCCCTTATTTCAATGACTGGTCTGGAAAGATCTGCTTCCAACATTCCACTGGGAACTTTAACTGTGAGTTTTATATCGTAAATCGCAGCCACTCGTCCCTCATCAATGAAGATGGTGGTGTCTACAATGGAGGGAATCATACCCAGCTCTACCCTGCCTATGATTCGCTGAATGGCATCAATGGGTCTGGTGGCGTGGACCACTCCAATCATACCCACCCCAGCCAATCTCATGTCAGCAAAGATACGGAAATCCTTGGTTTTCCTGAGCTCATCATAGATGGTGTAATCAGGTCTAACCAGAAGGAGTATATCCGCTGTTTTGCCCATATCCTTCTCTAAAGGTGCGTATTGGGTGATTTCATCTCCCACTTGCAGGTCACGTGGTGATTCCATGGTTTTAACAATTGCCCCCATATTCTGGTAGAACTCGGCTGCTGCCTGGGCAAAGGTTGTTTTACCAGCTCCAGGAGGGCCAGCAATCAGTATTCCTTTGGCAGTGTTAGTTAAACGGTCTATCAATTTTTCTGGCAGCCGGTAACTCTCCATAGATACCTTGGCCACTGGTCGCACAATGGTGATTTCCATACCATCGGAAAATGGAGGTTTAGCAATGGAGATACGGTACTCCCTGAATTGCACCACAGTGGCTCCATCCATCTCTATCTCAATGAAACTTTTAAAATCACTTTTAGCACGTTCCACTATCTCCCTGGACATGTATTCAATCTTTCCTCTGGTGAGGGGTTTTTTCCCGATTCTAACCAGTTTTATATTACCCGGTTTCCCTTTCTTGGCCATGGGAACTACATTCTCTTTCAGGTGGACGGACATGGTGTTTTTATCGAAATATTTGGTAACTTCAATGTCACCGTATTCCAACATTTCCGGTTTCAAATAAATCGCATTAAGGCCCTGTGCTTCTGCAACCTCTTTTTGAACCCTGTCACTGGTTATGAGGGTGGCTTTGTTTTCCCCAGCAGTATTCCTGATCATGGCATCAATTTCCCCTCCCCTGGCCAGGGATATCTCCTCCAGGGTAGGTCGACGTCCCACAAAACTCAAATGTATGGTCCCCTGACTATGCAGTTTCTGCAAATCTTTCAATTCTTCCAGACCGTTATAACCGCTATCTCTTCCCTTATTAGCCTGGTTTTCTAATTCAGATACAACAGCTTCTGGGATTATCACCTCACAACCCTGGTAATCTTCTTCCTGAACTATACGAGTGATCCTACCATCCACAATCACACTTGTATCTGGAACAATTCGCATCCTTCTCATTCTCCATAAACATTTTCCGGTTCAAAAACCTTGTCTTTAACTATTTTAAGTTTAAATCCATCTTCATCTTTTATCTCTCTATAGAAACATGAATAATAACCTTCGTGGCAGGCAGCACCATTCTGTTCAACCTTCATGAGAATGGCATCCAGATCACAATCAGTAAGTATTTCCCGCACTTGTTGGGTGTGACCGGAACTTTCACCCTTTAACCAGAGCTGGTGGCGACTGGTACTCCAGTAGTGGGCTTTACCAGTTTCAATGGTCTTTTGAAATGCTTCACGGTTCATGTAGGCTACCATTAGCACTTCCCCACTTTCATAGTCCTGGGATATGGCAATAACCAGTTTTTCTCCATTAATCACATGGCGGTAGTTTAGTTGGGGTAATTCCATTAACATCAGTCCTTATTTACTAATCTAAATTATTTTTTAATCTCCTGTACTCTTTCAATCTTCTAAAAACCCATCATTCTTGCAAAAGTCTGTTTTTAATAACTTCAACTACAGTTCCTACAGGTATTTGTTCCTGGTCACCGGATTCCATGTCTTTAACTGTGACCTTGCCCTCTTCTAGATCACGGGCCCCTACCAGTAACACATACCCTGCTTTTAGGTTGTTGGCAAAGGAAAGTACCTTCTTAAGCTTTCTACCTGCCAGTTCCACATCTGTAGCAATACCGGATTTTCTCAGTTTTTGGGCTATTTCAAAGGCTTTAAATTTCATTTCTGGAGATATGGGGGCAACAAAGACTTCCACGTTCTTTTCGATTGGTATCCGTGTTTCTTGTATTCTGAGTGCTTCCATAACCCGGTCGAAGCCAAAGGCGAAACCAGTGGATTCCACCTTATCCCCACCAAAAATCTCTATTAAATTATAGGTTCCCCCACCACTTATTTGTTTCTGGGCTCCCAAGCCTTCCATGTAGATCTCAAAAACTGTGCCGGTGTAGTAATCCAGTCCACGGGCAATACCCAGATTTACAATGTAGTTTGAGAAACCAAAGGCATCCAGCATTAATAAAAGTTCTTCCAGTTCCTTTAAAGATTTTAATGCATCAGGATAATCTTCTATTATTTCTTTTACCTCTCCTATTATTTCCTGATGTCCCTGCATTCCAACCAGTTTCAGGAGAATTTCACAGGATTTTTGGGACAGTTCAAATTGGTTCAGTAATGTATTAAGACCATCAACATCACCCTTATCGATAATTGCCATTATCTGGTCCTGCTGATCACTGGAAACACCATTCTGGCTTAGGATGCCCCTTAAAATTCCCAGGTTGCCCAGGTGAATTTCATAGTTTTCTAATTTCAGTTCTTCCATGCAGTGGGCTGCCAGGGCAATGATCTCTGCTTCTGAATCCGGTGATTTTCCACCAATAATTTCACACCCCATCTGCCAGAACTGTCTGAAACGGCCAGCCTGAGGTCGCTCATAACGGAAGCAACTACCAAAATAATACATTTTTATTGGTCTAGGTGCTTTTTGCAGTTGGTTAAGGTAAATTCTAGCTACGGGGGCAGTTAACTCTGGACGGAGTGCCAGGTCTCTTCCTCCCTTATCCTGGAAATGATATATTTCTTCAATTATTCCTTCACCTGATTTTGTGGTGAAAAGTGAAAGATCTTCGAATATGGGGGTTTTGATCTCTTGAAAACCGTAAGTTTCAAACACTCTCCGCATGGTGTTTTCAACCGATTTTCGTTCTTTCATCTCCTCAAAGAGAAAATCACGCGTTCCTCTAGGTTTTTGTAGTTCCATGTTTATTGCCTGCCTCAAAAAAGTGAATTTTTTTTGATTGTTACATTTCTAAATAGTTGCATTTCAAGAATATAGATCTTATTTATAGATCTTATTTTAGAATGGTGGATAATTATTTTCAATCTGATTAAATGCGTCATGATTTATAGATCTACCATAATAAATCTACCATAGGTTTATGATTTATTCATTAATGGTAATAAATAAAAAAGGCCTTCAAATGGTTTTAAATCTTATTCATAGTATTTTAGGTACTCTTTTAGCATTTTAGGGAATGATTTAGCACTTAAAAAGCGCAGTCCCAGTCTTTCGGCCCAGACCTTGATCCCTTCATCTGCAGCCACCACTCCAGCTCCCAATTCCTTGGCTAATAGAAGCACATCCAGGTCAGGGGCACTGTCCAGGGTTCCTTTTCTGAGAGCTGCTCGGTAGCGTTTTCTGAAATCCTTTATGGCCTTGCCTATGACTTCCATTTCGATCTGGGTTTTTTTCTCACCACGGGACATCATTACCATGGATTCCACAGCTGCCTCCCATACTGCACTCTCTGAGATGCGCATACCCTTATTCATACGTTCCCGCATGTCATGCACGTATTCGTAGAATATTTCGGAGGGTATTTTGGTGTCGTATCTGTTGGGTGATTTTTTCACAATCCAGGTTTCTGCCTTGATCATGATTTCCTGGGGACATTCATAGCGGGTTATGTAATCAGTGAATTCCTTATAGGTTATGGGGGGCATGTGACAGCTCATGTTGAGTTTTATCCTGGAACGAGCTATCAAATCCAGCAGGCACTCTACGGTCTTGTTCAGTTCCCCCTCACCGTAATCCTCCCTTAACTGATTATCAGTAAAGGCAGTTGTATCTAAAACGAACCTCTGTTTAGCAATCATCATCCAAAACCCCTCAAAAATTTTATTAATAAATCATATTATAACTTGAAACTTGGGTATTATCCATTAACTCTGAGAATCCCCATATTTACAATCCTTTCTGAAGATGACAAATCAATATCTTTTATTTAACATAAGCTCTTAACATTTTAATTTCTAAAATGATTAATATAAACATTTTGCAGTAGGGTTTATAGAAACCTTAATAATTACCTTGCCCTTTTTTTCAGCGGCTCAAAGGGTGTCATTCATACATTTCAAGGCCATTGGTTTTAAAAACTTAACATGGCAGCGTCATGATTTGCGGAAAATGTTAAAAAGTCTTACAATCAACAAACTCTGGATTTATCTGTCATTCAGATGCCTAAGCCAGATTTCCAGAGTATCCTAGTAAAAACCAATTAACAGGGTTTACAATTGCATATTTTCAATTGAAGATGATTACAATAAATATTAATGGAATCATCAAATCCATATGCTGATGATTTTAAGAGAGGATCATCAGACGGATTTCCATAAACGTCTTCAAAAGATGGATCTAGTTGAAACATACAATTTTAAGATGAAAATAATTGATAGAACCTTAAATATGGTCAGACTACTTGATCCTAAAAATATTAAGGCTTTTATGATCACCGGACCTTCTCAAATCCATAATATGAAACCCTGTTAGAGAGTACAATGATAAAGAGTATATGATGCATTGATTGCTCTTTCAAGGATCAAATGATATAAAACATTCAAAAAATATCAACTTCTTATAATTTTACAGTCATGATAATAGAAAATGTTTATATATTAATATTATATATTATGAATCATGGCTTTTTGCAGTAGATGTAGTACAAAAAATGATGCAGATGCTAAATTCTGTAAAGAATGTGGGAATACTTTAACAAGAGAGTTAGAAACAACTGAAGATAAAAAAAGTAAATCTGAGAACTATATTTATGCTTTAATAACCATTATAGGTCTTACTTTTATAATAATTGATGGATTAGGAATAATTTTAAATTTTTTATTGGTTCCTTTAGGTCTTATCTTAACGTTGAGTGGATTAAATAAACTATTTCCTAAAATATTTAAACTTAAAGCTATCTTGATTGGATTCGCAGCATTTATTTTGGTATACTATTTATTGTACATACTGTCATTCACATATATTCAGGATTTATCACCAGAGGGATATTTTACCCAATTTTTGATTTCCATACTTATAAGTGGGTTTATGGTCGGTTATTTATCGGGTAAAAGTTATTTTAATGGAATTATATTAGGTTTATTAATGGGAATGATCTTTTCAATAGGGTTTACCAACAATATTATAACTTTTATCGGTGGTTTTGTAACATTAACCGTATTCGGAACAACAGGAGGTCTAATTGGGGTTTTAATATACAGAAAAAAACATAACTATAAAGCTTTAGACTGAAAATTGTAAAATAATTATAAATACATGTTCTTTTTTTATTATAAACAAATTTATCTTGCTATTAATCGGATTGATGGGTGTTATATATGTTCTGTACGGAATGCGGTGCTGCTAACATTGACGAAGCGAAATACTGTCAGGAATGTGGAAACATTCTAACTACGAATAATACAGAAAAAGAGCAGATTCAAACTAAAAATGAAAAGTTTGATATTTTAATGAGAAATTCCGGGTTTCTTACCATTGGATTAGGAGCATTTATAGGTTTATTTAATATAAATGCAGGATTATTAACCATTTTTTTGGGTGCTCTTATGCTTCTATTAAAGAAAGTTGTACTATTGCCAGTTATTGGCACCCTAATTCTTCTGGCTGGAATCTACAACATTTTTTCAGGTAATAATTTTGGTTTGATCCAGTTTTTTATGGCCATTACATTTTTTTATAGTTCCTATCAATACAGAGACCTAATCTAGGTTAATTTGGAATATAATAAGTTCCATAATTGCCTATATGAATCCATTATTCTCTTTTTTTCATTGAGTAAATTTTGTAGGTATTAATCCGGAACTAGTTATGAGTCCGATGATAAGTCGACGAAAAACATCTGGGTATCATAATAACTTTAGAATCTATTTGTCAACTCATCATATTACATTTAGCGACATTAAAGATAGATTTATGAAAAATTATCTTTATTTAATCAGCGAGTAACATGGCAACATCTGAAGGATAAATTAAATATGGTAAGTAGAATCCTTAGGCATCTTCGACAAAAAACAAAAGTGAGATAGGGGGTTTAGGAGATTATTAAAGTTTTTTACGTAAATGCAAGGTATAAAAATCCAATTCCCATAAAAAAACAGAATATAATATTAAAATTAAGTGTCAAACCAGAAAATAAATCTTTCTTTTTCACATAAATAAAGAAAAAACCAGGAATTAAGTAACCCAAACCCATTATTAGGTAAAAATAATCGATCAAATGAACCACCAAGCATATAAAATTACTTAATTATTATATACAACTATTCCACAACTTCATCTTTTTGTTCTATTTCTTTTTGGTATTTTTCCCATTCTTTAGGCTGATAAAATACTAAAAAGAACAATGCCACTGTAATTATTCCTGAACATGCCAAAAATAAGGAATCTACCCATTTTGAAGGCAAAGTGTAAATATAAACCAACATTAAACCTAAAATTACAACACCAATTAACTGAAAAAGTTTTTTATTATAATAATTTTTATACAAAAACAATCCCCCAACCAGACAATAAAAGAAGAAAAATGCTGATATACCATTAAACGGGTCCAATGCATTTCTTAAATATGAAATTAAATATCTAAGTACTGAACTCAATAAAAAAAATGCTGGTACCAACATTGTTATGATGGAAAATTCTTTTTTTCTTCCCATATAATCTAAATCCTTATTCAATTAAATGTTCGTATCAGAATTTACTTAATCATTAATTACAAATAAATATTATTATTTCTCTTTAATTCCTTAACTTGTAAGTTCAACATGCTCAACACCTTTAAGCTTCATTATTTTTCCTGTAATGTTTCTAAGGTATTTAGAATCTCCATTTAGGACAATTAATTTTAGGCAGTAATCCTTTCAATCCTTGTTTTATGGGAATCCTTCTGCAAGAGTATCTAAATTTCTCCTATTTAACAAGAAAATCCTCTAGAACACTTCTCTAGTAAAGGTTTTGTGGAGTTCGAAAAACATGAATCCTTTATAGGATCTGCACATCGCAACAAACGTCTTATTTTATCATCAAACCCATTTAACTTTTCCAAAAAGAATGGAATAATACATTAATTGCAACGATCCTGAAAAAACCATTATAATGAACTTAAACTATAAAATATGATAATATAGTCCTCAAATGATATGGGATTTATATATACTTTACTAAAAAAGGGGGTTGTAAAGTTATTGGGGGTTAAGAGATGTTTGCAATAATTTTTGCTTTAATGTGTCTTTGTTTGGTGAAAGAACATAACAACGAATTTCAAATTTTGATGAACAGTCCAACACCCATTAACTTTACAGTCCCTAAAAAAGTAATTAGAAAACAAATGTACGAAATGCCAATATCAAGGGTAAATTAATAATTAATCGGTTTTTTTCATTGAAACTTTTATAGATTGCAAAACAACATCTAATAAAGGAAAAATTATTATCCAAAAATAAAACCTTCCCTTTTATGGGAATGGGGTAATATAAAATGTTGCCTAATAATGTGTTGGTGAAGAAATTGATAACTGGAAAAACTGCTGTGGTGGGAATAATGGGGGATCCAGTGGAGCACAGCCTATCTCCTTCCATGCACAATGCTGCTTTCAAGGACCTTAAAATGGACTATGTGTACGTGCCATTCCATGTTAAACGAGGGGAACTGGCACCTGCCATTGCTGGCGCCCGGTCTATGGGAATCAAAGGTCTCAACATAACTATTCCTCATAAAACAGAAGTGATAGGTTACCTTAATGAAATCACTCAGGCAGCTAAGCTTATTGGTGCAGTAAACACCCTCAAATTTCATAAAAACAAAATATCAGGTTTCAACACCGATGGTATGGGTGCAGTGAAGGCCATTGAAGAGGTAATTCCTGTTAAGGGGAAAAAGATTATTATAATAGGTGCTGGTGGTGCAGCAAGGGCAATATCATTCCAATTACTCTTCAATGGCGCGGGTGAGGTTTTAATTGCCAACCGCACCATCGAAAATGCAACTAAACTATCTGATAACCTTCGGGAACACTTCCCCACATCAGTAAGCAGTTTGGGGCTGGATGATAAACTTAAAGAAGAATTGAAGGATGCAGATGTACTAATAAATACCACACCGGTGGGAATGCATCCCTATGAGAATCAAAAACCCATTGTAAACCGGGATATGATGCATCGTGATCTGGTGGTGAATGATATAGTATACAACCCACTAAAGACCAGTCTTCTGATTGAAGCTCGCAAAGCAGGGGCAAAAACAATCACTGGTGCTAAAATGCTTATCTATCAGGGAATGGAGGCTTTTCGCATATGGACCGGGGTCACGCCCTCCTATAAAATATTCGAAGAAGCATTAATGAAGGGATTGGGTTATTAAGAAAATCGAATCTGAGTTTTCAGGTTTTAAAACAATTAGGATTTCTAAAATAGACAATTGATCGGATTATTAGAGAAATACGAGTTAATAATGCTATAAAATAGTTCTTTAGAGGTATTTTAATGGATAACCTGCCATCCACAGACAATCACATACACGTGGACCCGGTAAACGGTGAGGGACCCCAGACAGTTGCAGTGAAATTCCACAGATCAGGTGGCACTGCCATGATCATTCCCAACAAACCTACCTGGACAGTAAGCCCTCAGTGTGATTTCAAGGAGGCCATGGAACTTGTAATAAGGTATGTGGCTGAAATCAACCGTGAAACCGAAGTGAAAGCCTTTGCAGTGGTGGGAGCCCATCCCGCCGAACTCAGCCGCCGAGTTGAAGCCGGGATGGAATTGGCCCAGGCTGAGGAACTCATGAGAAGAGCCCTGGAAACAGCCCAGAGCATGGTGTTAGAGGGAAGAGCCGTGGGCATTGGTGAAATTGGCAGACCACATTATCCAGTTTCCACAGAGGAGATGGAAGCCCATAACCGTATCATGGTGTATGCCATGGAACTGGCCCGAGAGGCAGATTGCCCAGTGCAATTGCACACCGAGAGTGCCTCAGAAGAAAATTTCAAAGAATTCGCAGACATGGCCAGAAAAGCCCATTTAAAGGAAGAAAAAGTTATCAAACATTTCTCAGGACCTTATATACTCCCTGAGGAAAATCATGGTCTGACACCATCACTCATAGCCAGTGGGGATGTTATGAGACAGGCTCTGAGGAAGGGGAAAAACTTCCTGATGGAAACTGATTACCTGGATGACCTTAATAGACCTGGTGCAGTTCTGGGTCCGAAAACAGTGCCCAGGAGAACCCGTAAACTTCTTAATGCAGGTCTAATAACTGAAGAAGATGCTTTTAAGATTCATGTTGAACGAGTGGAGAGGCTTTACAATATAGATATGGGTTATTAGTGTAGATTTTATGTTAAGAATATGGAGATAAGTTATTAGTGTAGTTATATGTTAATAACATGGTTTTAACCATGCCCTCCTCCAATTAAGAAGCTGATCACGCCAATTACAATCCCGATGATCACGATTTCAATACTGGTTTTAAGTAAACTTTCCCGGGATACTCGGCCCAGGTACACACCCAGTATAATCAAGGCTACAAAGCAGAGTATAATGGTGCATATGGTGGCAGGCATCCTGTCAGCTATTAAGAGGAAGGGCAGCACTGGGACAAATGAACCAGTGAAACTGCTGAATCCATGTGTGAACATGCTCATAAAGATTCGTCTCTTGGCCTGCTGGTGAATATGGGTGTCATCCAGTTTACCCTCATCAAGCATCATCTTCTGCTCCAGTTCACGGAGGGTGCGAGCTTCCTCAGCCCGTTCACCAATAAAGGATCCGAAGGCATTGGACAGGGCCAGGGCTATGCCACCGGCAAGACCAGTTAATCCAACAGAAAAATTAGAAATCTCCACTCCAGCTGCACCAGCCACTCCACTAGCAGTGAGGGTAACTCCCATAACTGCCAGTATCCCATCCATAGTGCCCAGAGCAACGTAACGGCTCATTTTAAGATATTCATTAATGAATTCTCTTATCTTCATTGAAATTTACTCCAATATAAAAGTTAAAATTAATCTAATATTCTTTAATATAATTCTTCCTTTATTTTGAGAATTTCCTCACAGGATGGAATACCACTTGGAACAAATTTTCAGGTTAAATATAAGTTCTATTCAAAGTATCGGTGAATTTAAAATCTTATTGCATCTTGTAATAAAACTGGGTTAAGGGTGCCTTTTTCCCAATTCATGGTTTAATTCATTATTAGAATCTGTACATTAACATAAACCTTCAGTATAATTTCCGCATTGTAAAAACCTTTAGTCTAGTTAATGTTGGGGAAAGTTATTTTAACCTCTTCCCAGTTCTTTATGTGCCCGTGCCAAGTGTCCGGCTGCTAAGGCGCCCATGAGTGATAATTCACCTGCCAGTACAGTAGCGCCTACGATTTCGGCAAATTTACTAACATTACCCCCGCCATAAACTCCCATGATCTCTAAGCATTCCCGGGCAGTTTCCAGACGTGTGCCTCCTCCAACTGTGGCCAGGGGAAGGTCTGGCAGGGTCACAGAAAAGTAAAGGTTTCCATTTTCTTCTTCAGCAGTGGTTATCCCCAGGCTGCCTTCTACTATGTGGGCTTCATCCTGTCCTGTGGCCAGGAATAATGCTCCGATCATGTTGGCGTAATGGGCATTGAATCCCATACTTCCGGATACGGCAGATCCAATCATGTTTTTAGCAAGGTTAACTTCCACAATTGACTGGACATTGGTTTTAAGTTTTTCCTCCACCACTTCACCGGGTATCACAATCTCAGCAACCACGGTTTTTCCACGTCCTTCAATCAGGTTCAGTGCAGAAGGCTTTTTATCAACACACAGGTTGCTGCTGAGTGCCACCACATGGGCTCCAGTTTCCCTGGTTAAAATTTCCAGTGCCTTTTCAGTGGCAATGGTAACCATGTTCATACCCATACTATCTCCAGTGCTGAAGGTGAAACGGGGATAAACATAGCGACCAACCACTACAATGGGGTCAATCTTCAAAAGTCTCCCATGACTGGTAGTACTTTCTGAGGCTTCTTTAAGCTCAATGAAATGTCTTTCAATCCATTCCTTTATTTCCAGTGCTCCAGAAACAGAACTGGCCCTTATGACAGGGGCTCGGGTCATCTTATCATCTATGATTCGAACGGTGGCACCGCCAACTGCCTGGGTAACTGAGCATCCCCTGTTAACCGAGGCAACCAGTGCACCTTCAGAAGTAGCCAGGGGAATGAAAAAGTCTCCCTGAGCATGTTCTCCATTGACTTTTAAAGGTCCGGCCAGTCCCAATGGGATCTGCACGGTTCCAATGGGGTTTTCAATATTCCTTTTACTGGCTTCAACCAGGTCCAGTGAGTACTGGGATAAGTGTTTTAATTTAGTTTTGGAAATTTTTTCTACAAATTCTCTCCTTATATCAACTGCATCTCGAGGTTTAGCAGTGAAATTCTCAACCTGATGAAGTTTAATCTCTCCTTTGGAAAGTTTTTCAATGATTTCTTTTTTTCCTGTCATAAAATCATCTTATTTTTTTTATAATCTTTTTTCTATAATTTTTTTCTGTGCATGGCAGTGCTGGTGTTAAGGTTTTTTATATTCTTTGAATAGAACTAGTGAATCATTAATTCAGGGTTCATTCAAACATTTTTTTTTAAGATTTAGGTTATTTCATTCATTAGACTGGCAATTTGTGAGGGCTGTTTTGCTACTTCCACTCCAGCTGCTTTAAGTGCTTTTATCTTGCTTTCAGCAGTCCCTGTATTTCCTTCTATAATCGCCCCAGCATGTCCCATTCTCTTCCCTGCAGGAGCTGTTCTACCCGCAATGTAGGCTACCACTGGTTTGGTTATGTGCTCTGCAATGTATTCTGAGGCTTTTTCCTCTGCATTACCCCCTATCTCTCCTATCATTGCCATGGCCCTGGTTTGAGGGTCATCCTCGAATTTCTGCAATACATCTGCAAAATCCATACCCACCACTGGGTCACCTCCAATACCCAGGCAGGTGCTCTGTCCTAAACCAGCGTTGGTTATTTGACTGGCCACTTCATAGGTAAGGGTTCCACTACGTGAAACAATGCCTATATCACCAGGGTTGAAGATGTGGGTAGGCATTATTCCCAGCTTACCAACTCCTGGGGTTATGATACCCGGAGTGTTGGGTCCTATTACATTACAGTTGTTATTCCTAGCATACCTAGCTATTTCCATGGCATCATGGACTGGGATGTGTTCGGTGATGATCACTACTAATTCCAGTTGGGATATGGCTTCAAAAGCAGCATCCTTAGCGAATGGTGCGGGAATGAATATTATGGATGCATTAACATCCATTTCTTCTTTTATCTCTGCAATGGAGTTGTAGACAGGAATACCTTCAAATTCCTGACCTCCTTTACCTGGTGATGTGCCTGCTACTATGTTGGTGTTATATTCCAGCATACTTTTAGTGTGAAAAGAACCCTGTTTCCCGGTAATGCCCTGCACCACGCATCTGGTGTCCTCATCAAGAAATATCACGGTATCACTTCCTGTAACTTAAAGATCTATCATTGATTTTTTGTTTTTTTCCAAATTTGTTAATTATATAAGTTATCTGATGATTTTTAAACCATGTTTAAACCCTTAAAATCTTCATCTTATCCGACAAAGGCACAGCTAAATCCATTACATTACCATTCATATAAGCTGTAACAGACATTATCACACTTCCCGGGATAACGTGTGATGGTGATCCTCTTTTAACCAGATAAACGTTTTTATTACCCAGTGCAGCACCCATCATGGCTCCGGCAACTACTGCCATGCTTTCAATATCTTCCACAGTCACCACCACCACAGGATCATCTGTTTCATCAGAAACAAAACCCACTCCTGGTATTTCTTTATTATGGTTAAGGCTACTGCCCCCTATATCTGTAACATGATCCATTCCCTGAGCAGCTTTGATCACAGAATTTGCAACTTTATGGACGAATGATTCACCACCGTAGGTGTCAAAGGCCATTATAATAGCGTCAGGATATCGATCCTGCCTTATTTTTGCTTCAGCATAGGATACTCCTTCACCAGCACCCTCTGGAGTGGAGGATATTCCATTAATATCTCCAGGATCCTCGGCATTTCTTTTAAGCAGAGATATAATGCCTCTGTTAACCTCCTCAAGTTTATCATCCTCTACAAAGGCACTGATCACCACATCGTCACCGGTGATATTTGTAAGAGCGGCTTTATAAGCACCTAATTTAATTAACTCGGGAATATCGTTTTCAATGCTGCTTATTAGCTTTTCACTACACGAAACATCGTTGCCTGAAATATCCGCACCTATGGAGGTTATTTTCAAATCATCACCTTGAATCTGGTTGAAATATCAATTAATAGTTCTAATAAGTAGAGTGGTAAAACACATGGATATTATATGGACACTTATTATAATTATGAGATTAGTATGGTGAAACCTTGTTCTTATAGATTTTTATAGCATATTTCTATTATTTTAAAAATGATGGATAATGGATTAGTATTGTAACTAACTACAATGATTCATCAATTATTGATCTTTAAACTAACATATCACAAAATTTAGTAATGTGAAAAAACAATACAATAATAGATAGGTGCTATGATTCAAATTCAAATCATTAAACAGAAGATTTTAGCATTATTATAAGGAAGTGTAAGCTTTGATTTCAAAACCATTAATATGTGTTCCCATACTCCAAAAAGACAGATCGAGTGTTTTGAAAACTGCCAATAAAGCCGTTAAGGAGGGTGCAGATATCCTTGAACTCAGGATTGATGCACTTATTGATCCGGATCCCCAGGAAGTTATCCATTTAATAGAAGAGATAAACTATCCTTTAATTGCCACCAACAGAATGAAGGAGGAAGGAGGCTATTTCAGAGGATCTGAAGTGGAAAGAACTGAACTTCTAATTCAAGCAGCGGATTATGTGGATTATGTGGATATAGAACTACAAACGGATGAAAAATGCAGATCAAAGGTTATTGGAGCTGCTAAGTCCACTATCATATCTTATCATGATTTTACAAGAACTCCTAATTTGAAGGAGCTTTTTGATATAGTTAAGAAGGAAAAAGATTTAGGAAATATTGCTAAATTCGCTGTAATGCCTGAGAATATTCAGGACACCCTCCATGTTCTTGAAGTTCTGAACCAGGTGGATAACACTATTGGCATTGCCATGGGGGTATTGGGAAGATATACAAGGGTTGTTGCACCATTATTTGGTTCTCCAATTACTTATGCATCTATTGAAGGTGAAGTTGCACCTGGACAACTGAATGTTAAAGATACAAAAGATATAATTGATAAATTACTGGCTGGTGATGTTTAATTGAAACTCAGAAATAGGAACCTTATAATAATAGGATTACTGGTGCTAGTAGCTGCTGCAGGATCTCTTTTTTACCTAACAGCCAATCATAACAGCACAGGGATAACAATTAAAACCAATGGTACTGAAGTTGTAGTTCAATCATCCTCATGGTTCCCGGTTCCAGATGCCATGCTCCAGGAGATGAAGATCAAGGCACTGGCAGATGTGGAGGATGCAGATAGCAGTGTAGGTTCTATAAAAACGGATATGCAGAATATTGCCAGTAAATATAATTTCACAGTAAAGGTAACCATTAAATCTCAGTTCGGTGAAGACCAGCTTCCCATGCCAGCCACTGTTAAAGGAACTTCCATGGTACCCACCCTACAGGATGGTCAGAATATAGTAGTTCTAAAAACCACGGATTTCAAGGTAGGTGATTTGGTAGTAGCTCGGCATCCTGAATACAAATTGATTGTCAAGCGAATTGCTGAAATAAATGGAAACCAGGTTTATCTCAAAAGTGACAACCGACAGGTGGAAACCATTGGCAACCAGATACGTGTGGTGAACGGTGTTCAACAAATGGTAACCATTCAAAAGACACCACTGGATACATGGGTCTCCAGAAACGATATTGTGGGAGTGGTAAAGCAATATTAGATTACTTTAGAGTAGTTAAAGTTCTATTAAAGACATATAAAATTCTATAATGTCAGATAACTCCTTTTAAATCTTTTTTTTCAAATTCTTTTATTCAAATTAAAAAAAATTAATTTTAGAAATTAAATGTCATGATTTGCAGAGTAATTTACTAGGAACTCTCTTATTTTAAAAAATAATAAATAAAAATAATAAATTTAAAGGATTTATTAAAAAATGAGGTTAAGTATTGCTTAATTCTGCCAATCTTTTAATCCTTTTAACCATGTTGGGATGGGTGGATAGTAATTCCATAATTTTACTGCCGGTGCTGATGTTGGTTTTCATTTCTCGTAGCTCTGCCAGTTCAGTTTCGCTGATCACACCATCCATGTCCAGATCCACCTGTTTGAGTTCACTGATTTCATGGGATGCATCTGAGATGTCATTGACAAAGAATGCTTTAACTCCTTCTACTGATTTAACTTCTCTTTTATCCAGGTTAACGGATCCATAGACCAGTTTATAAAGGGCACTGGCTAATTTATGTGGTTTACCCCCAATCTCCACACTTCCCTGGTCTGCGTAGTACTCTCGGACTCTGCTTACGAATAAAACCAGTAATTGACCTAGCAGGTATCCTACCAGTGCAACTATGCCAATGAGTCCAGCATCACCATCACCATCCCTACTGAAGAAGGTGCTTATGAATATCCAGTAACAGAGGAGAGGTATAACACTGATTAGGGTCATCACTGCCATATCCTGATGGCGTATATGGCTGATTTCATGCCCCAGAACTGCTTTCAATTCTTCTTCATCCAGGAGGTTCAGGATCCCCCGGGTAACACAGACCCTCCCATCACCTTTTGACCGACCGAAAGCGAAGGCATTGGGAATACTGGTTTCAGATATTCCCACCTTGGGTTTGGGAATATTGGCATTCATGGCCAGTTCATCCACCATGGAATGCAGGTTAGGAGCTTCCTGGGGGGACACGTAATGCACATGCATCACTGACTCCACCATTTTAGGACCTAACATGTACTGGGCCAGCACCACCACCACAGCCATTACTGCAAATATCAAAGGGGTTCCAAAGCCTAGTAAAGTGCATATTACAGTAATCACCGCATATAAAATACCAAATAGTAGTGCGGTGGCTAACCAGAGTCTTAATGTTAGCAAAAATCTTCTCATTTCTACACATACCTCTTTAAGATTTCATTTTAAGTCTTCTATAAAATATTTTTCAGCCGTTTAATAATAGTGAATAAAGTATATAAATATTACTATTACCCTGGGACTGTAAATTTAATGGGTTTTACACTGTTCATCAAGATTTTATATTTGTTTATAATGGTTCTTTCACCAAACAAACCATATTAAAGCAAAGATTGTTTACAAATATCACTCAACACCCCAATAACTTTACAGCCCCTATGACCATTAGTGAAGTTTTCCAATAGTTAATTCAAATAGTAGAATTTTTTTTATTTGTATGTTCTAAAGCAATATTTTCATTATAATTCTGTGATTTGGAATTTTAGTATGGATCTAGTTTTTTTTCTAACCACTGTTGGAATAATGTTCAAATCGAAAAACCGATATTGATTTTTCAAGGGTTTATCAATTTGTAAATCAAACATCTAAACTGGTCTTTTAAATTCTTTTTTCAAGGATATGCTTTTTTGTGGTAATGATATAAAAGATATGCTAAGAAAACCACAACACCTACTCCAACTACTGTATCAAATAGATGCATGTAACCTTTAATATTTTCCCACTGAGGACCCATTAAGAATCCCACATATCCAAGGGCAAAGCACCAGGGTAGAGAACCAAAAAAAGTGTATATGCTAAATTTTTTGAGATCCATATTGGCTATACCCGCAGGAAGTGAGATAAAAGTGCGTATTCCGGGTATAAATCGGCTTATGAGCACTGCTTCGTGCCCATATTTGGCGAACCATTCATCAGCCAGGTTTAATCTGCTTTTGGTTATGAAAATATATTTACCATAAGTTTCTAAAAGAGGCCTGCCTCCCTTTAAACCCACAAAGTAAGCTATCAAAGAACCGAGAAGGTTTCCCAGGGTTCCAATCAAAGTAATCCCCCAAAGTGTCATTTGACCTTCCCAAACAACATATCCTGCAAAAGGCATTATTATTTCACTGGGAAGTGGTATGCAAGCACTTTCGATGGTCATTCCTATGAAAACACCCCAGTAACCTAATGATTCTATTAAATGGATTACTGTTTCACTTAAATATTCTATTGGGCTGAACATTGAAAAAGAAACCTCTTATTATATTTATTACCTCAAATAATTAAGATTAATAGAATTAATATTCCAAGGATAATTGGAATTTTTTCGGTTTGAAAAATGTTTTTTTAGTAGTTACGATATACGAGTTTAGGTTATGATTTATGGATTAGAGATTTAAATGTTGTGTTTAGGAGATTCAGATAATGAGAAAAATTGAGATATACAAAGATACTATTCTAATATTCCTTCGTGGATTGCTAATGGGCACTGCGGATGTTATTCCTGGAGTTTCCGGAGGCACCATGGCGTTGATCACCGGCATATACCAGAGACTGGTTCATGCCATTAGCCAGATAAATGCTAACTTCCTTATAGCAGCCTTAAAGGGGGATTTTGCTAAATCAAAGGAAGAACTCCTCAAATGGGATTTCAATTTATTCATACCTTTACTGTCAGGTATAGGTGTGGCAGTTTTAACCATGTCCAAGATCATGACGGTCATGCTGACGGTGTACACCGCCCCCACATTTGCTTTCTTCTTTGGCCTCATCTTAGCCTCGGCAGGTTTTGTATACAAACATGTTGATGAGGTTAATTTAAAGAATATCATATTTCTGGTATTTGGTCTTGTTTTTGCCATAATATTTGTGGGATTAAACCCTATACAAGCCAACCACTCACTGCCAGTCATATTCCTATCGGGAATGGTGGCCATCTGTGCCATGATACTCCCAGGAATCTCCGGAGCTTTTTTACTGCTTCTTCTAAACCAGTACGAGTACATGCTGGCAGCCTTAAATCAGCTGAAATTTCCAGATATCATTGCCTTTTGTTTGGGTGCTGTAATAGGTATTTTATCCTTCTCCCGACTCCTGGACTATCTTCTGCAGCATCACAAATCCGTGACCATGGCATTCCTGGTGGGTTTGATGGTGGGAACCCTAAGGCTTCCCTATACTAAAATAGTAACCACTATGGACTCCGTTATCCCGGTAATAGTGGCAGCAGTGATAGGTTTTGTTTTGGTAGTTGTCCTGGAAAGACAGTTTGAAAAATACCATCTGCATTGGGAGGCTTAAAAAAACTCCTAGAATATCTTATTTTTAAAAATTAACCTTTAAAGGATACTAAAATATTATTCGGTCCTTTTTCTAATTATTATTTAGTTCGTTTTTCTACTCAAACTTCTTAAAACCAGTGGAATTGAAACCGTGAGCTATTAAAAGTTGCTGGTCGCTACTTTGAAGTGGTTTCTCTTGGGCTGGTGGTATGGGGCTTCCTTTTTTGGCAAGAATAATTCCCATCTTTTTATTAGCTGCTAAAAACTTCCCTGCATTTCCGTTGATAAGTATATTACCTTTGATCATGTCGATGGCGGTGAAGTCATCAGTATCTCCATTAATGATCACTGTACCACCGTTTAAGAGTGCACCAGTATTTTTACCTGCATTTCCATTTATACGGACGGTACCATTCCTCATGAGTATTCCAGTGGACAGATCAACATCTCCATTTTTAACTATCTCAGCATCAACATTCAAACGAGCACCTACAGTATCTTTCACTGTTCCATCATCAATAATAAACTTTTTCCCGACAAATTGGCAGCCAATTAATTTATCTCCTCCCAAGCCATTGGTAACAATGTCAGTAATGCTTCTAAACTTTCTGTAACCTTTTTGGTTGGATTTTACTTCGACCAGGTTTCCCATTGGCTCTTTAACCTCTCCTTTAACATAAATATTTCCCCGGGTCATGCTGATCCCCATTCGGGTGTCAATATCTCCCTCCACATAGACATCTCCCACTGGAATGTCCTTACCTGTTCCTCCGAAGTACTGAAGGTCCACACCCATACTTGAAGCCAGGCGGTGACCGGCATCACCATTGATACGTACATTACCCTTATCTTTAAGGTGTTCCACCACTTCACCAAAGGTTAAATCATTTCCAGGGATTTTCCATGATGGGTCTAACTTCTCTCCCTTATGTTGCCAGTGGAAGTTGAAGGTAAAATCACACAGACAGTCTACTGGTTCGGTTACTTCTATTTCCAGAAATTTACCATCCTTCTCATCCTCTGATTTACTCCGGAAGAACTTGAACATAACAACCCCTCTTCTTGTTTTAAAAAACTTATATTTGCTATAATATTATCCAAGCTTATTAATAAAAAATCTCAAATAAAATTATTCAAAAACCATTAAAAAACCATTTGATATTGAGATAAAAAAAAAATAAAAAAAAATTTCATTTAATGTTGATGGTCATGATGATGAGGCAAGAAGTGGTGAAATTCCTCCAGGAAAATGGTGTGGAAACCAGATTCGTCAGTATAATGGATGGGAAGGTTTATATTAATAATCTAAAGTTGTCCCGGTTTTCACGCCGAAAGGAGGAGGTATTTCTGGAGCACTTCCCAGACTACGAGGTCAAAAGATCCAAGGTTTTCCAGAAGATCTGCACCAGAGCTTCCCGAGTACTCAAAACTGCACTGAATCCTCATGATAAGATATTAATCTCCGGTTCTTCAAATTGTGTAGATCTAACCCTGAGAACGGTCCTGGAGCCTTACACCCGCAAGTATGGTGTGGAGTTAATCATTATCCCTGAACTCGATTTCAGTCTCATGAAAGTTCAGAATATAGATGGAGAAGAACTAAAAGTAGATGCAGTGGCCCTGCCCCTTACCATGGATGAAGAAGTAGAACATATACTGGATCTTATGATCCATGGTGATAATTTAGAGCTTCTAAGTTCTAGAACTCAAAATAATGGTTTGCGCCTGATTTACCCCTTTATTAACGTTCCATTTTCATGGATCGAGTCTTGGATCGAGATCGAAGGATTGAAATGTTCAGTTGATGAATCTTATGGGATTCACAGGGAAATGTTGGAGTTTCTGGAGACTTATATTCCGGATGTAAGGGAGAAGATGATGCGATCTGCGATGTATATAAAGATAAACAGGTAATGGAAACGAATCAGCAAGGATATTGTCCTATCTTGAAGAAAGTGAAAAAGTTTTTAAAGTATCCCTATTATAGATTATTAAACCTAGAATATATCCGGAGGATGAAAGGTGCCTAAAAGTATAAAGGACATTCTGATTGAAATGAAGAACATGTCCGAATTAATGGTTGATTTAGCATATTCTGCACTACTTTTCAACAGTAAAGACGCTGCAGAAGAGGTTATAAAACTTGAAAACAAAGTTAATAGGCTTAATTATCAAATTAAGAAAGAATCACTCCTTGCTGCTAGAACAGTGGAGGATGCTGAAAAGTTAACTGCTCTACTGGAAGTAGGGGAAGCTGCTGAAACCATAGCTGACTCAGCAAAAGACATAGCTGATCTGGTTCTTAAGGATATGAAACCACACCCTGTTTTTAAGATGGTTATGGAAGAGTCAGATGAAGTCATAATGAGGGTTAAATTATCTGAAGGCTCAGAATTAGCTGATAAATCTTTAGGAGAACTTTTACTCGCCACAAGGACTGGGATGACTGTTATAGCTATAAGGCGAAATGAATCCTGGATTTATGGGCCTGATAAAAACACCATGCTATCTGTGGGGGACACACTTATAGCTAAAGGATACGAAACTGGTAGGTCCCTTCTCATCCAACTTGCCAATGGGGAAACTAAGCTAGAAGATCTTGAATACGAAGAATTTGCTGAAGACTGATAGGAAAAAATTTGTTGGTAAACTTTAAACAATTTTTTAAAAAATCTTTTACCATAATAATTCCTTTACTACCTTTTCACTCTTTTTACTTTTTCACTCTAATATTTTGAAATTTCTAAATATTGCTTGTGATTTTAGAAAATTACTCATTTATTCCCAATTTTTTTGGTAATTTTCCCAAACATTTATAAGTACATGTGAATATATCTTCTTTCCAGGACATTAAAAGGTGTTGGATAAAAAATGGATGATGTAGATTTGGCTATACTCCGCTCTTTGATTAAAAATTCGAGAATTACTATCTCCCAAATGTCAAAAGAAATTGATATTCCTGATGCCACCATTTCCAACAGGCTGAAAAAATTGGAGAGTAACATCATAAAACGTTACACTTTGATACCTGACTGGCAGAAAGTTGGTCTGGAGATAACTTCCATTATCATTATCCAGACAGAGTCCGAAAGGCATGAATTAGTAAAGGAGGAACTCTCTCGTCTTAAAGAAGTGTCAGAAGTTTATAGTGTATCTGGAGAATATGATATATTGATTAAAGTCTGGGTAAAGAGTATTGAGGATTTAAATCAATTGATCAATTCGAAAATACGGTCAATTGACGGTGTTGAAGATTTAACTGAGATGATAGTAATGGAAAGAGTTAAAGAGGATATCCCAGCACTTTAAAGGATGAAACGATATAAATGTGGGAAAATCAAATTATAACTGGCAATAGTAATGATTCAGGGTTTTTATTTGAATTATATTCCGTAAAATCAGCTAGTACTGTAATTTTAGGGTGTTTAGGTGAAATGGACAGAGAAACTATTGAAGATTATTGGCGACATAGTACACACCATTCTAGATTGGATGGTAAAATTAGCTGTGCTAGTTTCAAAAAGGTCTTTAAAGATTCTCAAGATTCCATTCATCATTAGTGGTAAGTTTACGAAGTTTTTCAGAGAAGTTTCCCGGGTTTTAGGAGAAACATTCGTTGCTCTTTTTATATGTGCTATTGGTGATTTAATAGCCGGTATAGTATTAAGTGGAATGACCAACACACTGGAAATACTTCCTGGCCTTATAGTTCTTATCCCAGGGGCAATCGGGATGAGAGGAAACATATTCGGAGCATTAGGGTCAAGACTTGGTTCGAACCTCCATATTGGTACTTTAACGCCGGAATTAAAAAAATCACCAGTTTTAAACCAGAACATAATATCTGCCATGATCTTAACGGTTATCATGTCCATTTTTCTGGCATTCGCTGCTAAGGGTTTTTGTATTCTCCTGGGATTTGAGAGTATCAGTATAGTGGACTTCACAGTAATCTCAGTTCTGGGAGGAATTTTTTCCGGGGCGCTACTGTTACCAGCCACCATTCTGATTTCCATTAAAAGCTATGAAAATGGATGGGACCCTGATAACGTTACTACACCCTTGATTGCAGCCTCTGGAGACCTTTTTACTATTCCTTCAATCCTTTTAGCTGTGCAAATACTTTTATGGATAAGGAATGGCTACGCTGACACAATTTTATTTGTAATATTTATTATAATTGGTATTGTGGGTTTCCTATACGGAATCAACAGAGGAGTTCATCTTAAGAAGATTATGGTGCACAGTACTCCCACCTTATTCCTTTCGTCACTATTTGGAACCACTGCAGGTACCATTTTAAACGGTAGCTTTTCCACCATTTTAAGTAATCCCAGTATCCTGGCTCTAGTGCCACTGTTTTCAGGTGAAAGCGGAGACTTGGTAAGTATCCTGGGGGCCAGATTATCTTCTGGTTTACACATTGGTTCTATAGAATCATCATTAAGACCAACAGAAGGAGCACTGAGGAATTTTGCCATTATCATAATCCTGGCCATAATCATTTACCCCTTAATTGGTATTTTAGCCTATTTCGGTTCATTAGCCGTTGGTGTTGAATCTTTAGAACTTGCTAAAATGGTTTTCATCAGCACATCCGCTGGATTAATGCTTACTCCAATAATGCTACTAATTGCATTTTACCTCAACACATTTTCCTACAGGAAAGGCCTTGATCCAGATAACATCGTAATACCTTTATCCACCAGTATAACTGACCCGGTGGCCAACACCTTTCTGGTGATGATGGTAATCTTCACATTGGGAGTAGCCGTTTAACGGGTTTTAAAATAGTTTCTTTTAGCATGGTTGGAGTATTGACAAAAAAAGCATTAAAAAAATAGGGAAACATTATTTAAAACTAAAAAGAGAAACTTGTTTTCCTTTTTCTTTGGATTGAGACTTCCTGGAATTATTTTTATCCTCGGATTGGCCTCCATTATTCTTCATTTCCTTCGATTCAGGGTGGGGTGCATTTTTTGAAATCTTCTTGGTTTCAGATTTCTTTGTCTTGGTGGTTTTTTTGGAAGTAGTTTTTTCAGTGGATTTAGCTGACCTTTTTCCAGCAGGTTTTCGCTTAGATTTCACAGGTGATGCTTTTTTCGCCTTTCTATTTTTAATTTTCCTCCTACGGAACTGTTTAACCTCAGCATCATCCAGATCAAAGTAATCAGCCAGATCACGGGCCAGTTCATCCTCTTCAAACATTATTTCATAGTAGGGGAATTGCTCGATGGCCACCTTACGGGAGGTATGCATACGTTCCCCCATCTTGGCTGCGACCCGGTCTCTGAGATCCCTCTTTGCCCTGTTCTTTGATAGTTTACTGTAAAAGGTGGAACTGGCATATCTGGAGAACTTCTTATAGGTTTCATCCTTGGCCAGGGCCACCCCCACGCCCATGAGGTCGTAGCTATACTTCCAGTAACCATAATGTCTGGTATGGAAGGCTCTCCCCAGGTACATATCTGCCTCTGCCACTCTATCATATGCCTTCTCAATTTCCTCTGCCTTTTCATATTCCCGGGGAATGTTTTCCGTGATCTGTTCCAGGATAAAACCAGGTTCTGCTTCCAAACGAAGGGCATCTCTGATTCTTTTAGGGTTCTTGCTTTTAAGAACAGTGCGTATGGAATCAAATATGTTGTTAATGTTATCCTTTTCAGATATGATATCCAAATCCTGAGAGGTGATTTTATCCTTTCCCTGGGCAATCACCTGCAAGTCGTTAATGGCTGACCGGAGATCCCCGCGTGATCTTTTGGCCAGGGTGCGGAGTACGTGCTCTTCAAAGTCAACACCCTCCTTAACACAAATCTTTTTGAGTAAGGCCACAATAGAGTTGGTGTGCACCTTGCGGATATTGATAACCTTACATTTGGATTTTAAACTGGTTATTCGTTTGCTGTAAGGATCATTGGCCATCATTATAATGGGATGATGACCTTCCTTGATGATCTTGTTTATGGCACGGATACCACCACGATCCTCATTACCATGAAGTCCATCCACCTCATCCAGTATAATAAGCTTCCTACCCTTCCCAAAGAGAGATGAAGAGGAGGATGCCTCTCCAATGGTGTCCATGATTATATCGAAGGATCTCTTGTCACTGGCATTGAGTTCAATGTGATCAGAAAAGTAAACTGAAATTAAATGGGCCAGGGTGGTTTTACCAGTGCCCGGAGGTCCAATGAGTAGTAGACATTTCTGGGGGTGCCCATGTTCCCAGCCTTCCACCCATTCATCAACTTCTTCCACCGCCTTTTTATTTCCCAGAACCTCATCCATCTTCTGGGGACGGTATTTTTCAGTCCATAACATTCTAATCTGCCTTTTCTTTGGGTAAAAATTTAGTCAGAAGAGCTTCCAGTTGGATTCGAGGATTTGCACCTTCCCTTATCCTGAAATCATATTCTCCAATCTGTTCAACCAGATCTATGTACTCCTGGCTCCCTATAAGTTCGTCCATAGCCATTCTGGACACTTCCTGGTAAACTTGGGTAACCATGTCTTCACCACTGGTTCCCTGAACCACCATAACCTCCCTTAGAAGGTCACGAGCTCCCATGAAATCCCCGTCCATTGCCAGGTTGACTATACGTCTCACATCCTTGGGTTTGGCCTTGGAAACCACCTCATGAACATTATCCTCAGTTATTTCCTCACCCATGGATGCAGTTGCCTGTAGGATATTCACTGCCCGGCGCATGTCACCCTCTGCAAAGTAAACAATACTTTCCAGGGTTCCAGGTGCATAGTTCACACTTTCTGATGCAGCGATTTTTTCCAGTCTTTTGATAATCTGGTGTCCTTTGATGGGTGCGAAACGGAAAATAGCACATCTGGATTGGATAGGGTCTATGATCTTGGATGAATAGTTACAGGAAAGGATAAAGGATGATGTTTTGGTGTACATTTCCATTTCACGGCGCAGGGCATGCTGGGCATCCTTGGTCATGTTGTCCACTTCATCCAGGAATATGATCCTGAAAGGAGCACCTACTGCCTTCAAACGGCAGAAATTTTTAATATCCTTACGTACAGTGTCTATACCCCTGGCATCAGATGCATTTAATTCCAGGAAGTTCTGCTTCCAGTATTCACCCAGCATGGCTTTGGCCAGTGCAATTGCAGTGGTGGTTTTTCCCACTCCTGCCGGGCCAGTGAACATGAGATTAGGCATACTCTCATCGTTTATGTACTGTTTAAGTCTTTGTATAATATGATCTTGACCTACAACCTCATCCAGGGTTTGTGGTCGGTACTTCTCCACCCATGGTCCATTCATGATTATCACCGTTTTTTATTTCAAGTATAATATTGAAAAATATTGAAAATAAATTTTTCAAGAGACTTAGTTTTCTATCACAGTTCATCATATGTAACTGTTATTTTAAAAAGTTTTAATTTTAAGTAATTACATTCAACTTTACTATTTACTTAATATTATTCAGTTTATTAATAAAAACAGGATATAATATTGTTATTAACAGGTTCAGGGTTTTTAAATGGTTTTTTGAATAGTTTAATTTAATGAAAATTAGAAAAAGGAAAATTTAAATTTGTAATAGGGTTATTTTGTAAAATTAACAAATATAATTAAGAGAATTAATTAAGAGAATAATATGGCAATTTCAGGGTGCATGTTCTGTTTGATTTTGAGTTCATCCATGGCATCTCCGTAAGATTTTTTGATAGCCAGGAACTCAGACCGAACCATACCCCGGAAAGCTTCGTATCCCATGACTCGACCATAGTTTTCAGTTATGATTTCTATCATACGACTGAAATCCCGGATGAATATTTCTTCCCTTTCTTCTAATGGGATTTTTGCAGCGTTTTTCTTAATCTGAGCAAAGTCAATGGTGGCATTACTCTTAAGATCAACATTTTGAAGAAGCCTCTGGCACTTTTCAAAGGGCAGGAACTGTTTGGTTAATCCTCGAGCAGGTGCAACTCCCATAATCTTGGCAGCACCCATGGACATGGCCAGGAAAATCTTATCGTAAATCTCTAATATCAAATCCGAACGTTTTTCAGGGTCATCAGGAACTTCCACATATTCTGGAAGGGATGGGAATGATATGGGTGGTCTAACTGTGGGTATGGAGGGTTTGTCCTCTTCAACCTCTTCTTTTACAGTGTCTGTTTCAGTTTCCACAGTTTCAGGCTTGATATCAACTGTTTGCAATTCATTTTTCACTGATTCAGGTTCAGCCTCTGGAATTTCAAGTTCAGATTTTGCAATTTCAGTCTGGGGTTCAATAGTTTCCTGCGCTACTTTTAATCCTACTTCTTTTGATTCTCCCATCTCTGCACTTTCAGATTCATGTTCAACATCCGGAGATTCAAAGTTAGCAGATTCTGCAACACGCTCTGATATAAATTCTTTGCTTATTTCTTCTTTAGATTCTACAACGGGTTCTGCAGGAGGTTTCCGGACGACTTCTTCTGCAACTTCTTCCTTAATTTCACCAGTTTCATCAGCCTTTATCCCTATAGAACTACTTTCTTCTTTCACTGCCATTTCTTCAACAGGTGTCTCATCAACTGGTAATTTAGAGATAGCTTCAGGAATCTTTTCCGGTGCTTCTTCTACTTCTCTTATTACTTCATGTGTTGCAGATATTTCCTCTGGGATTTCTTTGGCTGTTTTGACTATTTCTTCTGAAATTTCATCAGTTTTTACAGAGATTTCTTCAGATTTTTCGGTTATTTCTTCGGAAGCTTCTTCACTTACTCCTTCAGTTACTTCTGGTATTTCTGTGGGGACCTCTAATTCGAGGTCCTGAGTTGTTTCATTGATGATTTTAGATGCTCTTTTCGCCTTCACCAGAACGAGGCCAACATTGGCAGAATCCTGCATTAAAATTATGAAATGAGCTTTTTCAAGGCCTAAAAACAGTGCTTTTCCTCCTGATGACTCTACCAGGACTCTTTCCATTTCTCCCTGACCAGATGAGTTTAAAAGCCGGTGGGATGAATTAGAAATAACATGGGACATTGGGCCGAAGAGGTTGATATCCACATCTACACGTAAGTTATGATGTAAAATACGACCATCACTGGCCACAATAAGAATCCCTTCCACTCCCTGAGTCTTTTCAAGATCCAAAGAGGCCTTTTCCAGTTGGGTCTTTAATTGGGTGTCAATCATTCCATCACTGCTTTAATAAAGATAATTATTAACATTATAAACTATTTTTTGCACCATCTTTTTATTATGCTTATCGTTTATCATCACTTACTAAAGTGGAACGGTGTTGGATAGTTCACAGAGATTGTAAAAAAATATATTATTAGAATCCCTAGATTGTTTTATTAAATTAGATTTAAAGTGAAAATCGATGAATTAAGGTAAATTAAAAAAGATTTTTAAATAAAATGAATTTATAACAAAGATTCTGGAATATGATAGTACAGAACTTGTTTAAGATGGTTTTAGAACCACAAATTGTTCCAAGTTTTCTACTTTAAAAAATTTTGATTCCAGCCAATATTAATTCAAGCCAATATTAAAGCCTAATATATAAAAATTAGAATAATTAGAGGTTTTAATATAAACCTCTAAATCAAGTGTTTTTTAAGGAGCTGACCCTCGCTATCGTAGATATCCACCTGTAAAGGTGAACTTCCATCAATGGCGTGGGTTGCACATGACAGGCAGGGGTCATATGCCCTTACAATCATCTCCAGCTTGTTTTTAAGTCCTTCTGAAACCTCTTCACCATGGATCATTTCTTTAGCAGTTTCCCTAACTCCTATGTCCATGGAAAGGTTGTTCTGTCCTGTGGAAACAATGAGATTGGCCCGGTTAATGAATCCTGCGGCATCTGTTTCATAGTCATGTATAAGGATTCCACGAGTTGCTTCTATCATCCCCACTCCTCTTTTAGTTTCACTGGATTCTTTGGCTTCTTCTTTGGTCATCAATGGTTCAGAAAGTTGCTGACGCAGATCAGTACCGGTTATACTATCATCTTCTAAAATCTGCACTGCCCTTTCTGCTGCATACATTAGTTCAATTAAACGTGCGTAATGATAGAGTAATGCGTTTTGAGCTATTCCGTAATTATCTTTGTACTCACCATACAGTGCAGATGCTTTTTCAGTTGGAATAGTATCAACCACGTTAAGTCGGGCCAGTGGACCCACACGGTAGTTCCCATCTGGGAATCCAATCTGCTTCAAGTAGGGAAATTTCAGGTAGGACCAGGGCTGTACCTTTTCTTCAATATAATCCAAGTAATCTGCGGCTTCAAATTCATATACTTGGTTCCCTGATTTGTCAATGATCTTGGCAGGTCCATCATAGAACTCTATGGCACCTCCATTGGTCAGAGCTCCGAAATGGCTTTCAACAGGACCCAGTGCTTCTATGGCCTCAGCATACTGTGAGAATAAAGGTTTAGCTACTTCAACCCCCTGTTCTATAAGGCCAATAGCTTCTTTGGATTGTGATAATAGCTCGGCTTGTTGTTCGGTTGTTATTCCCCTGGATTGTCCTCCGGGTATGGCAGTAACCGGGCTGATGGGTTTACCTCCCACTACTTCGGTTATTTTCTGACCTATTTTTCTGGTTTTAATGGCCATCATGGCCAGGTCAGGGTTGCTCTTCAAAATTCCAATGACATTACGCATTGCAGGGTCTGACTCTGGACCCAAAACCAGGTCAGGGGCACCCAAGAAGTAGAAGTGTAATGAATGGGAGTGAATGTATTGTCCCAGTAACATAAGTTCCCTTAGCTTTTTAGCGGTTTCGGGTACTTCCAATCCGAAAACCATGTCGGTAGCTTTGGCTGCAGCCAGGTGGTGTGCGGTTTGACAAATACCACATATACGGGGAGTGATTCGTGGTGCTTCCTCTACTGCTGCACCTTCCAGGAATTTTTCAAATCCCCTGATTTCCATCACATGAAAATGGGCATCAGCCACGTTACCGGCATCATCAACCTGTACCGTGATCTTTGCGTGGCCTTCTATCCGGCTTACAGGGCTTATTTCGATGTTTTTCATAATTTCACCTTTTATCTTGTTTCACTTTTTAACCAGTTGTGGGATAAGTGAAACCTGTTTATCCTCCATGGTGGTACTTCCAATCACGAATCCGTAGATAACGTGTCCAATATCATAAAGTTGCTTCTCCACATCTTTTTCTGGCATCTTGGAAAGGTGTGCAATTCTCTTGATAACTCCGTTGTAGATATCGTGGCTTGGTTCCCTTAAAACGTCAAGTGAAGGTCCTCCGCAGCCGTGACACGGAATTCCGGCTTCAGTGCACAGTGCACCGCAACGACCTAGAGTTACTGAACCCAGACAAACATATCCCTGGCTCAGGAAGCATTGTCCGGGTTTGGGGTCACCTTCAATTCTGCGGTGTATTTTATCAAATTCAATGTGTTCCATTTCACGGTGGCAGTCTGCACACACACTTTTCTTGGGAACATCAGGTGCTTCGTCGTTGATGAGTGGTATAAGTATGTCGTGAGTTAGTTGTTCTTTTGGTGGACAGCCAGGTATGAAACCATCAATAAATGTGAAGTCTGCTGCTGGGTGAACTATACTTAAAAGTTCTGGGACTACTTCGTTAGGTAGTTCAGCAGGAACCGTACTTGGGTTGTCGGAGTAAGTACGTGAAGTTACTTCTTCTGGTGTATAGAGGTCTGCCATACCTGTTATTCCTCCATAGCATGCGCAGGTTCCGTATGCAATCAGATATTTTGATTTTTCCCGGAGTTCTTCCAGTCTTTCCTTGTTTTCAGCGTTCCTAACAGAGCCAGATACAATGGCTATGTCAATGTCATCTGGTACTTCCTTCACATCCATTATTATAGGTGCGTATACGATTTCAGCCTGGTCCAGTAATTTTACCAGATCTTCGTGAAGGTCTAGTATGGAGATTTCGCATCCTGAGCAACTGGCCAGGGCTTCTAGGGCTATTTTTACCATTATTTACCACCCCATTTGATGGTAAGTGTTTTAAGACATGCGTTGGGTCCAACATGGTCAATGTCTAATTTTCCTTTAACATCCATAATTTCTTCAATAGCTCCGACTGTGTAACCATATAAAAGGTAACATAATGGGCCTTTCTGGGGTAATCCCGTTCTTCGCAGGGTCTGTCTTACAACACAGTCCATGAAAAGAAGTTTTACTTCGAGTTGATTTTCTTTTTCAATAACGTAGCTGTCCTGACCCGATGGTTTCCATTTCACATAGTAGAATTCGTGTCCCAAGACTTCACCCATTTCGTATAAGGCTTTTTCCAAATCATCCGTTTTTTCCATCATTTTGGCGGCATCGTGTCCCATGCGTTTACCTGCCTGATAAACAATGGCGTTGGCACCTCTTCCTGAAACCTGTTCCAGGGCACTGGACATGGATCCCATGAATTTCATCAGCACATGCAGTGCATCTTCATAGTCATCGATGTCTCCCCCAGTTTCTTTGGGGATTAATTCTGGTTTGAATGTACCTAAATCCTCTGTAGTGTTTTTCATATCCATTTTTAATCCCTCAGATTATCCTTTCCAGGACATGGTTTACTCTGCGGTCAATGTACAGTCTTTTGGCCACGTGGATGTCTTTGTGTGTCATGGCCTGGGCAGGGCAGATCTCGTGGCAGGATAGACAGGCCATGCAGTCCTCGGCCTTGATCACTTCGGTTTTCCATCTTTCCTCATTCATCTTGTACACGTCATTGGGACAGTCATCCACACAGGATCCGCATCCAACACATGCATCTTCATCTATTAGGATTTCAACCATTTTAACGCCTCTTTTCCAGATTTTGAACCATCTATGTCTCCTTTATTGATTTTATTTTTTTCTTTTAATTTTTACATGAATATTACTTTACTTAAATAATAGACAATCATCATTAATAAGTGTTATAACTACACCTCAGAATATCTCATGAATATTCGTTAATAATATAAATATTTATTACTAATAAGTATTGTGTAATCAACAGTTCAGGGCCTATTCTATTGAAATATATAAATTGAGTTACTTTTTTTCATGATTTATGTCATAAATTGCTTATTTTTTATTATTTAATATTCTTCAAGGGACTAATATGTTTACTAAACTGTAGTAAAATAAAAGAATACATCTCAATTCAATAGCTAATTAAATAGGCATTGTTGATTTTAAATTACATGAGAATTATAAATCACTACTTGATACCAGTTTAAAGTGAGTGATCCATGCTGCTTCTTTTTTACCTGGAGGATAACAGGTAACAATCAATAAACGAGGTTCTCCTTCCTGAGAAAACCGGATAGGGTTTGTTTTGTAGTCCCAACGGATATCTTCGCCATTGGAGCTTACCGCGTAAACATATTTCTTTCTCTGAGAATAATCTTTGATAATAGCCTGGTCCCCGATTTTCAAAGAAGCTATGTTCTTAAATAATCCAGAATACCTTGTGCGATGGCCTAAAATACCGCACTCTCCAGGTTTACCTGGCATAACACTGGAAGGATAATGATAAACAGCATTATATGCATTCACAGTATCAGAACGGATAGTTGCACTAACATTAAGCTTTGGAATAATTAATTGGGCATTGGTATATGAACTGGCAATATCTGTGGGGTCAAGTGCATCAACAGGGTTACTCATTCTTTCCTGATAAGTTTTAACACTTTTCTGAGCTTGAGTTACATTTTGCATTTGCTGATAGCCAGTAACTACTATCCCTGCAGACACTAAAACGCAAACAGATACTATCAGGACAGAAATGATCTTATAGCTAGCCATTTTCTCCCACATCTTTCCCAACCAAAAGATCCTTAACCTTCAGGGCCAATTGACTTCTGTAAGTGGCAACTTTCCAGGGGTCACTGACCCAAACATTCAAAGATGCCCTAATACCCATATCTGTCATTTCTTTTATAAGAACATTAGGCTTTGGTTCACTAAGTGCCCATGAACATTCTGATGCTGCCTTTACCAGTGAGTTAACAGTTTCTTCCAGTTTATTTTCATAGGGTATGTTAATATCCAATCCCACCCTCCGGGTTTCTAAAGAGGTGTGATTCACATAAACATTTTTGGAGAACGTGGAGTTGGGGATAGTGATGATTTTATTATCCACTGTTTTGATAGTGGTAACTCTTAAACCAAGTTTAACCACTTTACCCCTTTGTCCAGACATTTCAAGAATATCACCTACCTTGAAACTTTTATCAGCCAGTATAAACATTCCTGCAATGAAATTGGATATGGTATCTCTTGCAGCAAAACCAACAGCCACACCTACAATACCTAAGCTGAGCACTATGGCACTTACATCCCATCCAATTTCTTTTAAAACAACAGTAATGGTCACTGCAATTATGGAATACTTTATTATTTCGTTTAAAACCTGAATCAAAGTGGCTTCCATATTCAGTCTGTTACCAGTTCTTTTAACAATGTACATGGACCATTTGATAAGGATAAATGAGGATAATAAAATCACTGCAATCTTGATAAGATTAATATAGAATGGGTCAGTGTCAACCACCATTTCTTTCCACCTCTATTACTTTAAAATCTTCAGCAACCATCACCTGGTCAAAAATCTGATTAGCTTCTTCTTTTAGGAGGTTACTATCTCTGTAACGAGTGCTTATATGAGAAAGGATTAATAGAGAAACTTCTGCCTTTTTGGCAATTTCAGCAGCTTGAGTAGTGGTGGAATGTCCTGTTTCACGGGCTTTAACTTCTTGTGACGATTCAAATGTTGATTCATGGATAAGAACATTGGCATGTTTAGCGAAATCAACCATTTCCAAACAAGGCCTGGTATCTCCGGAGTAAACTATTTTACGGCCCCTTCGCTCTGGACCAAGAACTTCTTCTGGTTCAATTAGCCTCCCGTCAACTTCTACAGAAATACCTCTCTGCAGTTTGCCAAAATCAGGTCCGGGTTCCAGTCCTAATTTTATAGCTTTTTCCTTTAAGAACTTGGGAGATCTTTTTTCTTCTACTGAATAAGCAAGGTTAACTATGGAGTGGTGAGTGGGACAGCACTTTATCAAGTATTCATCTGTTTCTGCAACCACGCCTTCTTCTACTTCATGGGCATTTATTTGGAAGGATAGGGAATAGAAACCTAAATTTTTAATATTATGGACAGTTTCATTGATTCCTTTTGGCCCGTAAATATGTAAAGGTTCCTTCCTTCCGCGGAATGCCATTGATTGGATCATTCCAGGAAGTCCTAGAAAGTGGTCACCGTGCAGGTGGGTGATGAAAATATTATTAACTTTCATGGGGCTCAATTTAATTCGAGCCATTTGGCGCTGGGTTCCTTCTCCACAATCAAAGAGCATAATCTCCCCAAAAGCCTTTAGAGCAATAGAAGAATGGTTTCTGTTGGGGGTGGGGAGTGCAGAGGAGGTGCCTAAAAATATTAACTCCATCTTGATTCACCGGATTCTAATATTCATTTAGATTATATAATCATTTAAAATTTCACTGTAATTTATATCTTAAGATGATTTTATCTTGATATTACTATTACTTAATGACCAGTGTGTTATTTTTAATATAAAACTGTGGAAAATTTATATTCTTTATTTTATATAGTTGAAAACTAGTTGAATTTAATGCTTTGAAGGGTATGTTATAATCAAGGATAATAAGTTTGAACATTGACAATATTAATGTTTAAACATAGAAATTAACATAGATATTATAAAAATGTGCATTACGGATTTTTATCTTTAATAAAAAGGTTAGGTGGTTCATTTCATGAGGCAAAATTTAGCTGACCTGGTGTATGATGATATTGGCTTTGAGGATATAACCACTAATGCATTAATACCTCCTGGATTACATGCAAATGGCCATATTATAGCTAAAGAAGAAGGAATAATTGCCGGAGTACAGATGGCATTCTCTATTTTTAATGAATTTTCCGTTGAAACTGAAATCAAAGTTAATGATGGGGATAAAATAAAACCTGGTCAAATAATTATGGAAGTCTCAGGTGATCCGCGCAGTATCCTGAGTACAGAAAGGACAGTTCTTAACCTCATGATGAGAATGAGTGGCATTGCCACTTTAACTTCCCAATTGATCAAAAAAGTACGCAGTGTAAATCCCCATGTTTTAGTTGCTGGAACTCGTAAAACAACACCGGGGCTCCAGTTTTTTGAGAAAAATGCCATCCGATGTGGTGGTGGTGATACACACAGATACAGGTTAGATGATTGTATCTTAATCAAAGATAATCATCTTGCACTGGTGGGTGGGGTGGCTGAAGCTGTATCCCGCGCCCGAAATTATGCTAGTTTCACCAAGAAAATCGAAATTGAAGTAGAAACCCTGGATGATGCATTACTAGCTGCAAATGCGGGTGTAGATATTATAATGTTAGATAATATGACTCCGAAAGAGGTTGAAAAAGTTTTAATGGTTCTTTCAAGGGAAAACCTTCGTGAAAATGTAATTGTTGAATTATCTGGTGGCATTACTTCAGAAAATATAATGGAGTATGCTAAGACAGGAGTCGATGTCATTTCCACAGGATACATAACCCATTCTGCCAGATCATTGGACTTGAGTTTGGAATTAGTAAAACTCAATTAGCCCATATACACCATTTACTAATTAAGTTTCAGTATTTATCCATATATTACAATAATTTTTTATTTTTACTTTGATTATTATTAAGTTATGGTTAAAAATCACCATAATTTTTGCACGTAAAGCATCGTTTAACAATACCTTTATATAACAACATTAACATAGCATTAGACAAAGAAAAAGAGAATTTTAAAGTTAAGTTAAAGTTAAGACAAGGAGAAATTCTATGTACGACGAACGAGAAGATGAATTTACTGAAGAAATTATTGGGGAAGAAAATGATGAAATTGAGTCAGATGAAACTGTAGAAGAAAATTCTGAAAAAGAGGAAGGAGAAGAACTTCCTTTCGCCAAAGCCGAAGTCGTACGTCTGATGAAGCAGAATCTTGACAAGGATAAAATGATCCGGGAACGGGTTAAAGTTGAGATGAACAAGTTCCTGGGTGAGGTGCTGGTAAAAGTCTGTGAACAGCTTAACGAATATCCCTATACCACCATAGAATATGAAATGCTTAAAGAATCCATATATCCTTACCAAAATATAGAAAGGATAAATGAGGAGAAAAAGCGAATATTAATGCACTTGCATGCTATTAAGGCTGATTGTGATGCTCTATCTATGGATGTAAAAAGAACACTGAAGTTAAAGGATGTCTATGAAGAAGAACAAGATCCTGCTTTTATGGATTAATTTAATTCTTCAATCCTTTTATTTTTATCCAAAGTCATTTATTGGCCTTATTTTCACTTAAAACTTATTTTCACTTAAAAGATTTAAGTTATCTGTTTTCAGTAAAAATTTACTTCAAATCGATGCGCTTCAACTTCAATCCACTTCAAATTTATTTTAAATCTCCACTTTCAAAGGTGGTAAAACCTGTTTTCAATTTTTTAATTTCTTCATCTTTCAATTCGCTCTTTTGAGCATTTTCATGTAAAATCAGACTATGTCCAAAGGGATCCTCTAGGATGAGTGTAACCTTTTTTTTACCATTTTTCACTTCTTCAATATATTCCAGTATATCCACGGCATTCTTTTTCACATGGTCATTTTCTGCCCATGAAAGTGCAGTTTTCACTGCTTTTTCAAAACGCTCGAGTACACCTTCAACATTAGAAACATATCCCTGTGATTGAGGTCCGGGTTCCACTTTAAGCCCGATTTCAGGTATGGTGATAGTGGTTGATTGAGATTTAACTACCCTTGCGTTTAAAGTCTCTTTGCCAATTGTCAACGTATACTTGACTGGGTCTTTCTGGTCAATACAAATGGTGTCAGCATGTTTATAACCACATTCGGTACATAGCATGGTTGATTCCATAATCTCTCCAAAATATGGGATCTTTTCGGTTTTGGTGGTGACTTCCATACACTGTGTTTTACCACAGATAGGGCAGTCAGCAAACATTTTACTCAAATTACACGACTCCTAATCAATTAATTAGTTTATTGTAGATAATTATAGATGATTAAACTAGGTATCTAAGATATTAAATTAACATATTAAGAAATTAAAGATTAAGTAGATATTACAAATCTTAAAACTAAAAATGACAATTTAGATATATCGAAAAAATGTATTGATCATTGAATTATATTATCCTTTTTAAGAAATACCTGAGTATTAAATATTAATTATCATTAAATTAAGAATTATTAAATAATATTTAAGACTTTTATTTCACATCGTCATTTTCATGATATTTATATAATAACCCTTTTTCTTTCAGCTCTTTAATCATATCTTGAAGACTTTCCTCATCAGGTGCGCATACCTTGTGTCGGTGAACATTTCCAGAAAGTTCATAAAGGCCTTCCAAGTCTTTTTTACGTTTAGGGTTCTCCTGAAGTAGTTTTACAAATCTTTTTGCTTCGTCAGGATCATATACATTTACCTTTCTCTTCAGAGGCTCACCAAAACCGGGAAGGAAATAGGAAACATCCATTATGCGACCACCATATTTGTTCAGTATGATGTCAATTTCCAGTTCCAACTGATCCACTGAATGGCGGAAGATCATCTCTTTACAGATCTCCTTAATCAGGGTGAGCATACGCTTTTTGGTATCGGCTATGCCCAAATTGTTGATAACAGGGATGCGATGTTCCAGTGCTTGTTTAACCAGATAATTGTTAATTATTCTATTTTCCTTGAAATATTCAAGATGTTTACCTCCCCGTTTGATCTTCATGGCTCTTTTCACAAAGCGCTCTTTGTGTACTTCTTCATCAGCAGTAAGAACGAAAAAGTGGATGGAAGCATCTTCCTTGAATTTTTCAATATCTAAAAATCCTGGAACAAGATGCACTCCTTCGATTACCAGATCATCGTAGTCATCCACTGCCCGTTTAATAACCTTTTCAATGGCTGGAATTACAAATGAAGCATGTTCCTCAAAACCAGCACTTATCAAACTGGCGTTGTTGCCATCAAAACGTTGCTTATCTTTCAGAGTAGTGTAAGCATCAAATGAAGACTTATGTAGGGCGGGAGCATAGTCTGGTCCTATGATTCCCCTAACAATTTCACGAATAAAGTCAGTTTCAATAAGATGCTTAATACCCAGCTCTTTAGCTAACTCAGAAGCTATGGTTGACTTCCCTATCCCAGAAGCACTTCCAATGAGGATTACATAAGGTTTTCTCAAACTAACACCTCCTGGCAATCCACTTCAATGATTTTCTCTGTTCTATCACTAAATCACGATTATAAACAACGCATAGATGCTTAACGAAACTATATTGCATAATCATGGGGTCCTGAGTTCAAGTGCTCTCTGGGAATTATGACAATCTTCTCATGCCCGATTTATTTAACCTAGGAACTCCACTACTCTTTCAGCACTGCGACGCATTTCAATCCTGATGAGACCAAGATTGATGTCGATTTCTGCAATAACTACCAGTATACCTTCACCTGCATCAATCATGAGGGTTTTACCTTTACTACCCTCGATCATGACTTGTTGAAGTGGTTCGTGCTTCATTTCCTCAGCAGAACGCTCGGCAGTACCAAATACAGCAGAAGCCATTGCAGCTACCAGTTCAGAGTCTATGTCAGTTGGAACTTCGCTTTCGATGATCAAACCATCTTTTCCTACAACCAGAGATCCGCTTACCCCATTTATTCGGCCTAAATCTTTAAGTATTCTTTCTATCATAATATGCCTCCACAATAGAATTTACATGCTACCTAAAGTATATATCATGGTTTGACATTTATTAAATAAATAAGTAATGTAATATTTCACCTATTTCACCAAATTTCGAGGAGTGATCTTTTGTATTTTGTATCTTCTGTTCAAGATTTACAAGAACTTAACCCATTTATTATCATCGGTTGTGGTGGAGGTGGGGAAAAATTTGCCAATTTTAACGGAATCGAGTCTGTTGGTTTTATAGATGATAATAAGACGAAACAGGGTCAGGAATTTTGTAACCATATTATTTCATCAGATCTAAGAGAGTTGGTTAGGGTTACTGGTGCTCGTAGTGTGGCCATAATGTTACCCATTGGTGCAGAGGGATCTGCACTGAAATATGCTGTTCAGGCCATTGATATGGGTTTGAATGTGGTTTGTTCTTTCAGATCTCTCCCTTTGCATCGGAACCAATCTTTACAGGCATTTGCAAAGTCCAAGGGTGTCCATTTAAAGGAGATAAGCCCACGTCTTGATGTGGTAAAGTCAATATTTGGCACAGCACCATCAACATGTACTGAAGTTCTCCCTAAACTTGATTACAAACCTAAAACTCCAGTTGTCTTCGTGGGAGGAACTTCCCAAGAGTGTGGAAAGAGGACTACTACTCGTATACTGGGACAAACTGCGCAGGAAAAAGGTTTGAATCCTGTTGTTATTTCCACAGATGAAATGGGATTAGAACAGCCAGCTGACCTCAATTTCAGAGCTGGTAGTTTATCGGTTATGGATGTTGCTTCAGCAGTGATGGGAAGCATACGCTATCTGGAGGAAGAGAAAAATCCAGACATTATATTTGTGGAAGGACAGTCCAGTCTCACAGAAAGGGGAAACCCTCATCCTAGAGGTTTGTCAGCAGCCATTTTGGTAGGATCTCAACCAGATGCAACCATTGTCTGCCATAGATTCAACCACCCCTACCGTCACCCTGTTGGCATCAAACAGGAGATAAAAGCGATTGAAGCCATGGAACCCACAAAAGTAGTGGGGATTTCTCTAAACTTAAGAAATTTCACCAAGGATAAGGCAAAGGCAGATCTTTTTTCAGAATACACCAAAAAATATGGTCTTCCAGTAGTGGATATTTTCCAGGGTGGGGCGTCAATATTATTAGATGCAATAACTGAATATATAGGTATAGGGGACGTTGCAAAATGAAGGACGTGATGGATTATCTAAAGAAAAATCTTGGCTTGGAAGAAGATGAAGGAAAAGAAGATCAGGAAACAATAATTGTTCCGGAACACTCTTTCTATGAGATAATATTAATGAAGATTCATAATCTTGATGAATTTGACTATGCCCTCTCCCAAGTCTTGGAAGAAAAAAATCCAATTATAATGGATATCAGCATCTTGGAAAAAGATTCTCCAGATGATTTTAAATTAGCAGGTGAAAAATTAAAGGCATTTCGGGATAATAATGGTGGAGAAGCTATTTTGCTTTGTAAAAATGGTCGCAATATTATAATTGTTACTCCTGCAGAAATAAAGTTGATTCGAAAGTAAGTGAAAGTAAGTATTATATTGAAATATATCGAAATTTTGTGAAACTTTATTTAATGAAAGTATATTATTATATTTATTTATCAAAATTAATATTGGGGTTAAATTGAATATAGATTTTATAAATTGTTAAGGATATGGGGAGATGTACAAATGGAAATGCCCATAACTAAACCATCAAAGGTTTCGTATGCGGATGAGCTGGAATTCCCTAAACTACTGGAAGAATTGGCTAAGGATCGTAAAAATGGATTTATTAGAGTAACTTCTCAATCAGAAGAGGGGTATATTCTATTTAAAGAGGGTAAACAGGTTGCTGCATCTTACGAAGGGCATGCTAAACTGGAAGCTATCGAGAAAATAAATTCTGCTCTAGAAAATGCTAATACTTTAATTGAGGTTTTTGACATAGGATCTGCGCAGGTGGATTATCTTCTGGATCTCAATAAACCCTACAAACTTGATGCAGACTCTAAAGTGTACGATGTAATTGGTGAACTTAAAAAGACAGAAACAACCGAATCTGAGGTTAAGGAATCTGAGGTTAAGGAATCTGAGGTTAAGGAATCTGAGGTTAAGGAATCTGAGGTTAAGGAATCTGAGGTTAAGGAATCTGAGGTTAAGGAATCTGAGGTTAAGGAGCCTGAGGTTAAGGAGCCTGAGGTTAAGGAATCTGAGGTTAAGGAATCTGAGGTTAAGGAATCTGAGGTTAAGGAATCTGAGGTTAAGGAATCTGAGGTTAAGGAATCTGAGGTTAAGGAGCCTGAGGTTAAGGAATCTGAGGTTAAGGAGCCTGAGGTTAAGGAATCTGAGGTTAAGGAGCCTGAGGTTAAGGAGCCTGAGGTTAAGGAATCTGAGGTTAAGGAGCCTGAGGTTAAGGAGCCTGAGGTTAAGGAGCCTGAGGTTAAGGAG
>JACBOA010000011.1 GCA_013403005.1 Methanobacteriaceae archaeon
CCCTTTAAAATTAATATAAAAAGATTTGGAAATGTACTTTTATAAACCAACTATAATACACGCAAATTTAAGCAAAAAAATCAGTTAAAAATGCCTAGATTATCACATTAAATCTAACACCCTATATAATACATATTATTGAAATAGTACGATTAGCAAAGATAATTAAAGAGGTGAAATTTTATGGCAGCTAATTTACATGTAATTGCAGGTAAAAAAGGGGGTTGGGATGTAAAAAGAGATGGAGCTGTTAAAGCTTCGGGACATTTTAACACTAAAGAGGAAGCTATTGAATTTGCTGAGGAAGAAGGTAGACGTTATAATGTGGAAGTATTTATTCATGGAGAAGACGGTAAAATCCAGAAAAGGGAGACTTTTGGCAAGAAGCTATATCCTGGATAGAAAAAATCCTATAATTAATTCCTAATGGTTCCTAATGGTCAATTTTTTAATATGATAAAATATTTCCATAGTTAACCAAATTTTATTTTTGATATTCATTTTTTAAATCCATCAGTGAGCTATTCCGCTCAGAAATTTACAAAAATTAAATTTTACCCATAATTATAATTCATCTTCAAGTCTAATCTTCAAATTTATATTTGAACTCCCAGATATATCTTCCAGTGTGTTCACACCCGGCAAGGTGCTCCATCTCATGGGAAATTCCATATGCTGCTGATCCCTCAAAACTCAATGGCCCCCTTATTCGTTTAAGTCTTATCTCCATGGATCCAGGATTAAGTTCTGCCAGTATAATATCCTCAGCATCCATTTTCACCCGGAAAGGTCTCTCCACCAGTTCACGTTCATTCTTATTCCCACATTTCTCCAGCCTCAGAACCTTACCTTCAGTGGATATTACTTGAGGGTTGATAAAAAGAGTGACTTTCTCCAGAGTGTAACCCTGACTAAGTTCTTCATTGTAACGGGTAATCTTCTCTTTGACTGCCATTGCTTCTAATCTATTGGTTTTAAAACTCCAGTCACCTCCAAATTTAAGAGAGAACAATACCGGAATAAAAGCATCAGGTTGGATATTGAGGCTTTTAATGGCTTTTTTCTCAATCAAATTAAAAGAAAGCTGTTTTTTGAGTTTATCATATTCTAAAACATCATATTCTCGAGCAGTGTATTCAGGTATGTTCAAAATATCACATCATGATTGGAGATTTTAATCAATTTAAACCATAATAGGGGAATTGATAATATTTTTTATAGCTTTTTATGGAGAATAAAAATAGAAAACTGGAAAAAATAGGAATATAAATCCTTTTATTTAGTTTGGTAGTCTGCTATGGCTTTATCAACCACATCAATTATAGCAGAATCCAGATCATCATCTTCACGAATTGCCAGGGGAATGTTATCACAGTAGACAACTTCCAATCCTGCTTCCAGCGCATCCTTGGTGGCCACATCCACGGCAGCAGCCTTAAGTTCAGTGAGCATGACATCCACTTCATCAATATATTTTTCAATATCCTTCTGAAGCAGGGGACGGTTAGATAAGTATGGTGTGGTTCCCACTACAGTACATCCGTGTTCTTCCTGAAGGTCTTTTATCAATACATCTTTAATGGAATCCGGGGCTGTGGTAGCAAATAAAACCTTTTTGCCCTTCACGGATTCCAGGGGTTTGGGTCGAAATACTGTGGGTATTACTGTGGCCTCTGGATTGAGTTGTTTGATGAATTTTTCTATGCGTTCCACCTTCTCTGGACTGGCCATGGGCTCCTCACACATGGTGATGACAGCCAGATCTGCCATTCGTATCCGATAAGGTCCGAAGAATTTTTCGATGTTAATTATGGGCTGATTAGCCCCTATGAGTACAATGTGTCTGTTGGTTTTTATGGGTGGTATGGCAGCTCCACTACCTTCCATTATTACAAAATCAGCATCAACCTGGTTAGCCTTAAGGGCTCCCTGTTTCATATTGGTAATGAAAACCTGACCTACCATCCCCCCACCGCAACGACGGCATCCAATGGTAAGGATACGACTCATGAGAGCATCTTCCCAGTGATCAGATGCTGCATGAACACCTTTTTCTGACTGTTCCATGAGGTACTGGGGAGTGATCTCAATCTGATCACCTCTCACAATCTCCGGTTCTTCCGGACCTCCACGACCCATAGCCACCACACAGGGATTGTATTTTTCACGGTGAATTAATCGTGCAGCATAAGCTGAGACTGCAGTTTTCCCAATTCTTTTACCTGTTCCTAAAATTTTCAGGGATGGTTTTTGGAGAACATCATGTTCCCCTAAGGGTTGGAATGAGAAATCAGGACCTTCATAGAGGATGCCTTTCTCCAGCACCAAGGATGCAATCTTGAATCTTTGGGAATAATCAACTACCGGCTCATCACTGAGGTCCATTACCACATCGGCCTGGTGATCAACAGCAACCTGCACAATTAGATGGTAAGGTATTTTATCATGATCTGATTCAAAATAAACTTTAACTCCGAGTTTTTCACCGATTGATTCAGGTGAAGCATCTCTTAGTTTCTCAGTGCCTCCTATAAAAACAGCAGCAACCAGTTCAATGTGTTCTAGGCTGTCGAGGGTATTCAACGCGGATTTGGTAACTGGAAGATAATGTTCACCATCAATTAAGCATACCATCTTCAATAAACCACTCATATGTCATCACCAGCCAGGGGATCAATAATTTTGTCTTACATGGAAATTTTTTCTACAGTTAAAGCATCTTCGTTCTGATATTTGATTAGTTCTTTTTTGGACCGCTTAACTAGTTCTGAGAGGCCGTTGGAAATGTTAGAAGAACTTCCCCCATTGTTGGCAGCAATGATCTCAGAAATAGAATTTGACAATACAAAAATAGCATATTTATGTTCAGCCTTGGTGCGGTGTATGTGATGAGGGCTGATGTTAAGGCACAGATACTCCTTACACTCATCTTTTACCTCATACTCATGGTCCAGATGCTTTAAAACGTATACTAAAAATTGATGTAACTGTATAAGCTCATCCTTGTACATATCTACCAGACACCTACAATTTAAGTAATTATGATTCAACCAACAGGCATATATAACTTTGTACCAAAAGCTATACCCAGAAACATCCATAAGCACAAGATAAAAAGTATTAAAGTGCTGTTGATAGTATATAATTACACTCTGAGTATAGTGGGTAAATAATTGTTTATCTTAATTGCAAATAAAGGTTTTGACTCTCAAAAGATGAACAAAAATAACATCCCCCAACAATATTATCACTGATAAAAAACTGATTAATAACATTCGCTGGTTATGAAAATGAAAATCGTAGAAATTAATGACAAAAATAGAATGAATCTATTACAGAGGTCACAAATTGATGCAGAATCAGTTATGGATACTGTTAAAGAAATTGTAATTGATGTGATAAATAAAAAAGATGAAGCATTACTCCATTACACGGAAAAATTTGATGGGATTACATTAAGGGACTTTCTGGTGAGTGAAAATGATCTTAAGGAGAGTTTCGGAAAAATTGACAAAAGAATAGCTGAGAGTCTTTCAAAAGCATCATCTAACATCAGGAAATTCCACCAGGCACAATTAATTAAAGACTGGTCCATTGAAGTTGAAGCTGGAGTAACTGCTGGACAGATCATTCGTCCATTGCAAAAGGTAGGCTGTTATATACCTGGAGGAAGGGCAGTTTACCCTTCAAGCATCCTTATGACTGTTATACCTGCCAAAGTAGCAGGGGTTGAAGAAATTATCTGCTGCACTCCACCAGGACCAGAGGGTAAAGTGGAAGATATAGTACTGGCTGCAGCATATCTGGCAGGTGCAGATAAAGTTTACCAAGTGGGAGGAGCGCAAGCCATAGCTGCCATGGCCTATGGTACTGAAACCATTCCTTCTGTGGATAAGATTGTTGGACCGGGTAACGTATTCGTAACTGCTGCTAAAAAAATGGTATACGGCCAGGTGGATATTGATTTTCCAGCTGGACCTTCTGAAGTGCTAATAATTGCTGATGAAACTGCCAATCCAGAATATATTGCACTGGATCTTCTGGCTCAGGCTGAGCACGACCCTCAGGCTGCATCAGTATTGGTTACCACATCATCACAACTGGCAAATGCAGTTTTAGATCAAATAAAAATTGAACTTCCCCAAATGAAAAGGAAAAAGATTATCGAAGAATCTCTTAGTGAAAATGGATTAATTGTACGGGTTAAAAGTCTTAAAGAAGCCATAGATTTCTCCAATGAATATGCACCAGAACATCTTATCATCATGACGAAAGACCCCGATAATCTTGTTTCCGAAATAAATAATGCAGGATCCATATTCCTAGGTAATTTAACACCAGTAGCAGCTGGTGACTATGGATCAGGGACCAATCATGTTCTACCCACTTCCTTCTGTGCACGGATGTACTCGGGATTATCCACCGAATCCTTCATTAAAAAACCCACAGTACAAAGAATTTCCAAAAAGGGTTTAGATAATCTTAAAGATGTGGTAATTCCTTTAGCAGAATATGAAGGATTATACGCTCATGCTGAATCATTTAGAAGGCGTTTAGAAAAAAAATAATTGATGATCACTTAAAAGACAAAAAGTCACTTAAAAGACAAAAAGAAAATCTGTGATTATGAGATATGCTGCTAATGGAGTTAAAGTGATAGTAAGTAAGAAGATAGAAAAGGGGAGAATTAATATATTAAATTAAAATAATTATTAAATTAGACTACAATCATATAGTGTTACAGCATTATGAAAATGAATTAATAATCTCATGATTAGAATTTATTTCTAATTCTAATACCTATATTCACATAAACATTCTATATATTATTAATTAGTATAATTTTAATTATTATCTAATTAGTTTTGTAATGTAAATGTGATTTTGAATAAAGACAGATGTTGAAACAGATCAAATGTACTTACATATCAATTCTTGAGGAGAATTAAATATGACAGAATTATTAGGAGATTGGAGAAGAACACATTACTCAAAAGAACTTGACGATAATATGGATGGCGAGTCAGTAACCCTCATGGGTTGGGTTCATGAAATACGTGATTTGGGAGGGATCATATTCGTCCTTTTAAGGGATCGGGATGGTATCACGCAGATTACTGCTCCCAGCAAAAAAATTGATTCCCAATTATTTGAACAGATCCGTAAACTACGTAAAGAATCCGTTCTGGCAATTAAAGGAACTGTTCAAGGGTCAAATAAAGCACCAGGAGGAGTTGAAGTAATACCTGTGGAAATTAAATTACTAAACAACTCACAACAACCACTGCCCCTTGATCCTACCGAGAAGGTGAAAGCTGAAATTGACACCAGACTTGATTCTCGCTTCCTGGATATGAGAAAACATGGAGTTAGTGCCATATTCAAGATAAAAAGTGCCATGTTACATTCTGTCAGAGTTTTCCTTGAATATAAGGGTTTTCTGGAAATTAACACCCCCAAATTAGTGGGTTCGGCCACTGAGGGAGGTACTGAACTATTCCCCATTACCTACTTTGAAAGGGAAGCCTTCCTGGGTCAAAGTCCCCAGTTGTACAAGCAGATGATGATGGCTACTGGACTGGATAAAGTATATGAAATAGCACCTATCTTCAGGGCTGAGGAACATGACACCCTCCGCCATCTTAACGAGGTTATCTCCATTGATGTGGAAATGGCATTTGCTGACCAGAAAGATGCCATGAAACTCCTGGAAAACCTGGTGCACAATGCCATTAAAGAGGTTAAAAGAAACTGCCAGGCAGAACTGGAAGATATTGGTGTAGAATTGGAAGTTCCTGAACTACCCTTCCCTTGCCTGGAATATGATGAAGTCATTGACATTGTTAATTCCAAGGGAGTGCCGCTCCGACATGGAGAAGATCTTTCCCGCGCCGCTGAAAAGGCTCTGGGGGAGGTTATGGATGGATATTACTTCATCAACAACTGGCCCAGTGACATTAAACCCTTTTACGTCTTACCCCATGAAGATGAACCTGAGAAGAGTTATGCTTTCGATCTTATGTTCAAAGATTTGGAAATCTCCTCTGGAGCTACCAGGGTGCACCAGCACGACCTTTTAGTGGATAGAATCAAAAGGCAGGGACTGAATCCTGATTCTTTCCAGCGTTACCTCGCTGCCTTTGAGTATGGTATGCCGCCACATGCTGGATGGGGTCTGGGAGCTGAAAGATTCACTATGTGCCTCACTGGAATGAAAAACATCCGGGAAACCGTCTTATTCCCCAGAGATAGGCGAAGGTTGACTCCATGATTCAACCATGAAGTGATAACCATCAATACCCATTTTTTTATGATCATTTTTTTATTGATGAAGATTATTATTATCCCCTTTTTTCTTTGACAGTAAATTTTTTGACAGTAAAACAACAGCTAACAATTACCATCCGCTCTAATAATATTTTACCCCTTAAAAATCGACAAATGCTAAAATCAATCATAAAGGTTGTTAAAATCATCATTGATTGTTAAAACATCATAGAGATCATGGAAAAAAATCTTCATGTAGAAAAATTCATGAATAAATCCTTACGAGCATGAACTAAATTCTTTATAGAGTACGTTTATAGAGTACGGAAAAAATGATATATGACGTAGCAGTGATTGGAGCAGGACCTGCCGGGTGCATGGCAGCAATCTGCGCAGCGCAACTGGGAAAAAAAGTCCTCCTCATTGAAAGGAATGATAGCATTGGCCATAAACTTCTTTTAACAGGTAATGGTAGATGTAATCTCACTAACACTGCCGAACTTAATGTTTTCCTAGAGAAGTTTGGTAGGAGAGGATCATTTTATCGTGATGCATTCACCATATTTTCAAATTATAATTTAATGGATTTTTTCCAAAATCAGGGCTTGGAACTCACAGAGGATGAAAATGGAAGAGTATTCCCCATCACTCAAAACGCACAATCTGTGGTGGATGTTTTGAAAAAAGTTTTAGATGAATCAGATGTTGAAGTTCTTTATAATTATCGCTTAAAACACGTTCAAAAGGTTTCCAAGGTTTTTAAGATTTCTTCAACACGTGATAGGTTCATAACTGCACATAACGTTATCCTGGCCACAGGAGGTGTGACTTATGGCTTTACTGGTTCTACCGGTGATGGGTTGGCTGTTGCTGAATTGCTGGGTCATCATATAACTGATATTAAACCGGGAGGTGTTCCACTTAAAGTTCGTGAAAAATGGGTGCATGATTTAAAGGGGATTACCCTGAAAGATGTGGGATTGAAAATCGGATATGGAGGTAAAATTTTGTCCATTGAACGCGGAGATCTCCTTTTAACACATTTCGGCATCTCAGGACCTGTAATTCTTGATAGAAGTAATGAGATTGTAGAGCTTATGGACAAACATGGAGATTTAAAACTTTATATTGATTTTAAACCTGATCTGAGTCCAGAACAACTGAAATCACAGCTCGTAAGGGATTTTCAAACGAATAGTAAAAAATCCATTAAAAATTATTTTAAATACTATTTTCCCAACAGTGCCATTGAACCAGTTTTGGAGATTTTATCCATAAATCCTGGTAAAAAGTTAAACCAGATAAATAGAAAAGAGAGATTAATGGTGCAGGAAACATTAAAGGGACTGCCAGTTACCATTAATGGACATATTGCCCTGGAAAAAGCCATGGTCACCTGCGGTGGTGTTTCTAAAAAGGAAATTAATCCTAAAACTATGGAATCAAAAATAATTTCTGGATTATACTTTGCAGGTGAGATAATATCTGGCTGTGGCAGAAGTGGTGGTTATAATCTTCAGCAAGCTTTTTCAACGGGTTATGTTGCTGGAAAAAGTGCTTCAGAAAACTAGTCATGTGCAAACAAGTCATGATTTAAATGAGTCTTAAAAAAGAAAAGAAATATAAATTTATTTAAATTTATTTCTAGCTTCTAAAGTAGTATTTTTTTAAAATATGCTTGTTACACTCTTATAATTACATTTTTTTACATTTTTTTAATATAATCTTCAATTGGACGGGTGCTGAAGTAAAGAATAATCACCACGGCAATTAACCAGCTGAAATTGGTAACCACAGACTGGGCAGATGTCCCTAAACCTATAGGAACAGCAACCATTCCAAAGGCCATAAGTGGTACGAAAGCAAGATAAACTGTTATCAAAGAAACAGTTAATGCTTTTCTAATCTCCCCGGTGTTAAAGGGGGATGTTCCAGACATATAATTTACTATTAACATCATGCCCAGGAAGGTTACCAGTCCTATTGATACAAATATCCACTGTAAAGGTATTCCCAGAAGGGTGACCAGTAAAGGAATTAATACCAGATCCAGAAGTCCTAGTATAGAAACCATTTTCAGTGCATTTTTCCAGGTTTTTTCATTGGAATGACGCACCTTACGTGAGAGATTATCCCGTTCTTTAATGGCTTTTATACGTTCTTTATCCATCCATTCAGATTTTTTCTCTAATTCCTCATTAATAGATTTCAATTTTTCTATTTTAAGAATGTTTAGATTGTTGATCTCTTCCTCAAGACTGATTCTTTCCTTGTAAAGTTCATCAACCCTTTTTTCTAACTCTTCCCGTTCTTCTGTCATAACTAATTCCTCCTCTGAGGAAATGAGTTTAAAATGATTTTAAACACCTTGCAAGCCTTTCAATAATATTATTGTTTATTCAATATATTAATTTTTAGATAAGAATATTTTAAGATAAGAACTGACTCTAGAAAAAAGCTAACAATTCAGATTATTAATTGTTATTCCAAGCAATATGATTCATTTTTTGGTAATAAAAAAGACGTTAATAGTAGCTTATAATGTTCAAAGATTAAAACTAATGAAATATTGATATAAAACTCCTCATGGTAAAGAATTTCAATATTCTAATAAAACTTCTAATAAAATTCAATGAATGCAATAAAAAATTACATTTAATGGTCCCTGGATGGTGATGGCATATGATAAAAATTGTTTACGATATTAAAGTTTATAGGGAAGTTTTGAAAGATACTATAAGAGAAAATGATGTAGTTGTGGAACTGGGCTGTCATGTGGGTAATTCAACTAGGATTATTTCCCAGATGGCACCAAAAGGACATATTATCTCAATTGATAAAAGTCCCCAGTCTCAAAAGAAGTTACAGGAACTCATGAATGAAGAACAGGCCTCAATCATTTTTATGAAGTGTGATGTGAGGCTTCACGAAACCCTGGAACAAGTTTCTGTAATGGTTAAGGAATTAGGAGGTTGTGATGTTTTATCAGTTGATCTGGGTGGAGGTTACTATCCAGACACTACCTTTAAAGTATTCTTCATTTGGTCATCAACTTTAAAACCTCGTGACACCATAATTAGAAATAGAGGACTTTTAGATTTCCTTCACTCAGCAACAAGTTCTGAGATCATCAGATCTGAAGAGGGGTGGCTGGAGTCCTGTGGAGATGATGGAATACCAACTAGATTAAAAGAACTAAAACTCTGGTCTCCTAAAGTTTAACATGGAGGGTGTTCATGATAGGAAAAAAAATCAGGATCGAAAGGATAATCAACCGAAAGACAGGGCGATGTGTAATCGTACCTATGGATCATGGTGTTTCCATAGGACCTGTGGATGGAATAATAAAAATGGCCGAAACCATTGATGAAGTGGCGAGTGGCGGTGCTAATGCAGTTATAATGCACAAAGGAATGGTTGGCACTGGACACCGAGGTTACGGAAGAGATATTGGACTCATAATCCACCTTTCTGCCAGCACCGCCTTGGGACCAGATCCAGATCATAAGGTGCTGGTGACTTCAGTAGAAAAAGCTATTCAGATGGGAGCAGACGCAGTTTCTGTGCATGTGAATGTGGGATCCGAGATGGAACCTGAAATGTTAATGCACTTGGGAAGCATTGCTGAAATATGTGATGACTGGGGCATGCCCCTAATTGCTATGATGTACCCTCGTGGTAAGAAAATTGATGATGAACACCACGCTGATGTGGTGAAACTGGCATCTCGTGCCGGTGCTGAACTGGGAGCAGACATCATTAAAACCAACTACACTGGAGACCCAGAAACCTTCAAAGAAGTAATTGATGGATGTCCCGTACCCCTGGTTATTGCCGGAGGCCCCCGGGTAGAAACCGACCGGGAATTGTTGGAGATGGTTAAAAACGCAGTTGATGTTGGTGGAGCTGGTGTAGCAATAGGCAGGAATATTTTCCAAGCACCATCCCCTCAAAAAACCACCCGAGCCATTGCTGAGATTGTTCACAATAACCTGGAAGTGGATGAAGCTCTTAAAATAATTAACAGCCAATAAACAACCAAATACAGTGATTAATTTATATCACTTCAAAATTTTTAAAAATCCACCAATTTTACTATTATGAAGAATTCTACTATTATGAAGATAATCTTAGAAGGTTAAAGTTATGAAATTTGCATGGATAATGGCTGAAGGCAATGTGTGGGATAAAAAGAAGCAATTTATCACCACCGCCCTGGAATCGGGAATGGATCATATTGTAGACTTCACAGATACAGATAACATCCGCAGGCTGGGGAATGTGAAACTCATCTCAGATACTGAGGGTTCTGACATTGTAATGATTGGTAGAAACAGTGAAGGAGACGGAACACTCAGAATCCCTGATGATCTATCAGAATCAAAAGATCTAGCAGCGGTTAAAAGACTGAAAAGGATAAATAAAAAAGTTGCTGCCTATGTGGAAATCACCAGTAAAAAACACGAACAACTGGCAGCCCTTCTGGGAAAAGATGCAGATTATCTCATACTAATGGGTCGTGACTGGAAGGTCATACCCCTGGAAAACTTGATTGCCGACCTGCAGAAAGAGAAAGTTCAAATCATAGCCGCAGTAGCAGACTATGATGAAGCAAAACTCGCCCTGGAAACCATGGAACACGGAACTGATGGAATTCTGTTATGTCCCACTGAAATCAGCCAGATAAAAAAGGTGGCTGATTTAATTGAAAAAATCAAGACTGAAAGCTACCATTTAAAACCTGCCACTGTCACCAAGGTAGAACCTGTGGGTATTGGAGACCGGGTTTGTGTGGACACCTGTTCCATGATGCAATTAGGTGAAGGTATGCTGGTGGGATCTTACTCCCAGGGACTGTTCCTAGTGCACAGTGAATCCATGGAAAGTGAATATGTGGCATCAAGGCCATTCAGGGTTAATGCTGGCCCAGTGCATGCGTATGTCATGACCCCGGGTAACAAGACTAAGTACCTCTCAGAACTGGAAACCGGGGATGAGGTACTCACTGTTGACAAAGAGGGCAACACCAAGGTAGCCATAGTGGGACGGGTGAAAATCGAAAAACGACCCTTAATGCTGGTGGAAGCAGAACATGAAGGAATAGTATTGCGCACCCTCCTTCAGAATGCTGAGACCATTCGCCTGGTTACAGAAGATGGGAAACCCATCTCCGTGGCTGAACTGAAATTAGGGGATAAAATTATGATATATCTTGATCCCAACGCCCGACACTTTGGAATGGCTATTGAAGAAAGTATTATCGAAAAGTAATTATATTTAGAGTAGAGGGAATTTTTTTTCCCCAAACTTCCCTATTCATCCCATTGAAAAGCTTTTCATTTTTATCTATTTCCTATTCCTCATTAATTCTATGGTAAACTTTATACATTAAGTCGAGGTTTAAGAGGGAGATTATGGATTTCAAATCCATTGTAGTTGAGGGAGTTAAAAAGGATCTCAATCCCCATGAAGGGGCCTGTGGTATATGTCATCTAACCCTAAAGAACATATCTGAAGCAGGAGGGCAGGCTATTTCCTATGAAGTACCTGGTGGAACTATAGCCCAAATAATTGATGATAACCGGGAGGTTATTGGTGAAGGAGTGGATCTGGTATGGGCTCCCTCAATTCTGGCTGCGGAAATAGATGCTGGTTTATTACCCGAACCTGCAGCTAAAAGTCTTAAAAAACTCTTAACTAATTCTAAAGATCGTAAAAGTGTTTCTGATATTTTTGGTTATGGTAGATGCGTCACACCTGCAGCTAAAGCCATAAGCATCGTCTGGCAGGATGGTGGAAGGGTGGTGATCGCTCGTAAAGGCTTGGGAATTGGCGCATCTCTTTACAACAGGTATGGTGAGTTAATATCTGAAGCAGTAACTGGTTTCTGTCCTATTTGTGCAGTTAACATATCTATTTCTCGCAATAAGGATTTGAAAGAAAGAGTTACTAATGAATTAGAAGGCATGAACAACACAGGACTCTTTAAATATGAACAGGGAATTACTAATCGTGTTGAATGGAAGAACAGAAGAGTATATTCCTACATACTTAAAGGTAATGAAATAATAGGAATGAACTGGGGTTGCTGCATTGCCTATGCTACAGTTAGAGCAGAAATAGCTGCTGGTTTCGGAAATAGGAAATGGAATCTTCTTTTTAAAAATTACTGTGATTTCTGTCCATTAAAACACTGCTGGACTGGGAAGACTATGGGTGCCCTGGGAAATGTTATCCTGGAACGCATGCAAAACATTGGTGTTGAAGAAAGACTTAAAATTGAAAATTACCTCACAGCCCATATTTTGAAAGATAAAACTAGAATAGCTGAAGGTATCGGGACACTCTGCTCCCTGAGTGCCACGGTTAATGCCTTTTTAAGAGCTGATGCTGTGGAAATACTCAAACCATCACCTGCAAGGGGTTTTCCATACAAAGATAAAGATAGAACCGATTAAAGTAAGAAGAAAATTTGCAATATGGAGAATTAAATGATTAAATAAAAAATTAAAGAAGATTCAAAGGAATTGCAGGCCATAGGGAATCTGGAGGATTTGCAAAAAACAGTTTCTAATTGTGAAATAATAGATGCCCAGGCGTTGCTTGGCCAATCTGAAGGTCTTGATGCAGAAAAATCTGTGGCTGTCAGTACTGCAGATCCTTTAAAGGATGGCGAAAGATTTGAGGAGAAAAAAAAGCATCATGTGTTGTGACTGGATACAGGCTCAAAAATGCACCGAGAGAGACAGAAACAGAATCAATTCGCATATAAATAACGATTTTTAAGAATTGAGCTAGATATATCTTTAAAATCCAAAATGAAATGAATCATTTCCTAATAATACAGAAATAAATATAATCAATCATTGTAATAATAAACCCTGGTGGAGATAGCATGTTAGATTATGAGGTAGTGATAATAACTCCCAGTGAAAAGGAAGAAATGTTTCTTGATCTTAACGGGAAAGTTCTATATGAACGAAAGGCCAATATTCACGGTGCTTGCGTTAAACTTTTAACTGATAATGAGGAATTTAAAGAAGAATGGGAGGATAACTTCAAGTTCATGAATGAAGATATCCGACCCCATGCCAAGATTTTCTCAGTGGAAGATGGTGGGGAACTTCGGGTATTATATGAACCTATTTCCAGAACCTGTATAATCAAAAATTGCGACTATTATGGCTGGATTAAAAGTATTGCCCTGGCAGCTATATCTGACTTTTTCGAGGAATATCATTCAGAACACCGACGTTACTCCACTCATGGATCTGCAGTGGATTATGGAGGACATGCCATGGCCATTATTGGACCTCCAGGAACTGGAAAGACGACTTTAACTTATGGAATGCTGCAATATGAAGATTTTAATTACATTTCAGATGATTGGTTCTTCACCCGATTATTTGGGAATGCCAGTGTGATTTATTCATCAGAAAAGAACTCCTATATACGTGATGATTTAGCAGAAGTGTGGAAGGATTTTTCCAATGAAGTTAACCGGGTCAAACTGGACAACCGGGGTCGAGGGATAGCGGATGTAAACACCTTATTTAATGGACGTGTGCGGGAAAGTAGCACCCTTAAAACAGTGGTACTACTTGAAAGAAACAAGTCAAATCCACCCTTCCGCAAACTGGAAGTACAAGAATCTCTAGACTTTATGTTAGAGAAGGATTTTTGCAATCCTCACCAGTTGCTTAGAGATGAGCGTAAAATGAATATCCGGAAAAATTTCTTCCACGATTTATTCAGTTCAGTGGATGTTTATTTACTAAACACCATTGAAACTCCACAGGAGAGTTTAGATAGAATAAAAAATCTTATTATCTGATAGTAAAATATTATTATTTATTAGTAAATAAATTAGCTTAATAATATTTAACAGAAGAGTTGGTCCAATAATTCAATACCAAAAAAATAAGTCAAAAAAGAAAAAATAAAGTAAATAAGCTCTTAAACATTGAACTATGAAAATTTCCATTAAAATTAATCATTGAAAAGAGAAAAAATCATCGATTAAAAAAAAAAACCTGCATGTATGAAGCTAGGTGATTTTAATGCGAGCATTTTTAGCAGTGGACGTTGATAGCAGATTACATTATAAAATACAGAAAATTCAGAAGGAATTAATAAAAACTGACGCACCACTCAAGTTAGTGGAGCTAGAAAATTTGCATTTCACCTTTAAATTCTTCGGTGAAATAAACTCTTCCCAGACTGAAGATATCATCAATATTACTCAGGAGAAACTAGAAAATCACCAGGATTTTACCATGAATATCAAAGGAACTGGTGTGTTTCCCCACCCCGGATATATGAGGGTTCTCTGGTTGGGTGTTGATGATCCCAGTAACTTTTCCGCACTTCAGAAAGATTTGGATGAGGAATTTGTGAAGATGGGCTTTAAAAAGGAGCGCAGCTACATACCACACCTCACCATTGCCCGAATTAAAGGAGCCCATAACAAGGAATTCCTGGCTGATAAAATCAAGGATTTGGAGGATGTGGAAATTGGTCAGATGAATGTAGGCAAACTGGTGTTGAAAAAGAGTGAACTTACCCCGGCGGGTCCAATCTACAGCGATGTTAAAGAATTCTTTATTTGATGAACAATCTGATCATTTTAATGAATGGCTTTTCTAATGTGTGTGCATTAATGTGTGTACATCTGAAGAAGATATTGATACGATATTCATACTAATATTTATACTAAATTTATAAACTGGATAAAGAAGTGAATTGGATAACTTAATTTGAATTAAGATGTTAGTTAATTAAGTTTTCAGTTAATTAAGAGTTGAATAAAAATTTTAAAGGATCGAGGTATCTAATTGATTGATTTTAAGACGATTTTAGAGGATATTGAACCTTCAAAGGACGATGAAAAAAGAGTTCATGATTTATCACACACTTTAATGGAAATAATTGATATTAATGCTCAGAAAGAAGGTATTAATGCTAAATCAACTCTCCTTGGTTCTGTGGCTAAAAATACCTGGATAATAAGCAAGGACAGTGGTAAAGATTTGGATATTGATATCTTTATCAAATTCCCTTTAAGCACATCTCTAGATGATCTAAAAATTAAGGGTTTGGAACTGGCCAGAAGGTGCATTGAAGAAGCAGGTGGGACCTATGAAGAACGTTATGCATCACACCCTTACTTAACCGGGACCATAAAAGGTTTCCAAGTAGATATCGTTCCATGCTATGATATAAAACACGGAAGCGAGTTGAAATCGGCAGTTGACCGTACCATTCTTCACACGGATTATGTAATGAGAAATCTGAAAAAAAGCCAGGAAAAAGAGGTTCGGTTATTAAAACGCTTCATGCAAATGGTAGGAACTTATGGATCAGAATTCAAGGTAGGGGGATTTTCCGGTTACCTGTGTGAATTGCTGGTGATTTATTATGGTTCCTTTTTAGATGTTCTCAAAGGAGCTTGGGAAGAATGGAAACCCGGCTACCATATTGATCTAATGAATTATGGGACTGAAAATGAATTTAATGATCCCCTGGTTGTGGTGGACCCTACTGATAAAAATAGGAATGTTGCAGCTGCACTAACCCTTCAAAAGATGTCAGAATTTGTATTGGCATCATGTAATTTCCTCAGAAAACCTAAAAAATCTTACTTCTACCCCAAAGATGTTGTTTATAACCGAAAAAACATCCTAGAAGAGTTCAACCGGAGAGAAACCACCAGCCTCATTCTCACCTTCCCTGCTCCAGATATCCCTTCAGATGCCCTGCACCCCCAGATCAGGAAAACAGAGAAATCACTGGTAAAGATCCTGGAAACTGAGGATTTCAGTGTTTTGGGAAGCGATTCATGGAGTAATGCAGATGTTGAAGACAAAACTACACAGATAGTTGAAAAAGATAGGGTTAATAGGGGTAATAGGGGTGAAAATGGAAATAGAAAGGTTTTTATCCTCCTGGAAATGAACACTTGGAGCCTACCCCTCTTTAAAAAACGTAATGGTCCATCCATCTGGGATAAAAAAAATACAGTGAAATTTCTTAAAAAGCATCACAGTAGCTGGATTGAGGGTGATGTGTGGAAAACTTTATCTAAACGTAGATATCAGGATGTTGATTCCTTAATCCACGGGATCCTTAAACCAGATGGAATCAGCCGCTTCCGAGCAGGGAAACATTTGAAAAAGGAAATCCTAAAAAACTATGCATTAAATGATGTTTCAGATGTTTTAAATACTGATAATGTGGAAGAAGGCTTGCTGGAATTTCTGTACCATTACCTTCATAAAGGTGAATTATTGGTTCGATAAATTGTTGTTCGAGGTATTATTACCAAAAGTTAAGGTAATGTAATCAAAATATTTTAAATAAACCAATAATTAAAAAAGAAAGATATATCTAATTTTAATCCTTTCTTTCAAAAACGAAGTTAGGTACAGCATCCTCAAAGGGATCAAAACTCTCAAGATTCTTAATGAGGGTGCATTTCATACTTACTCCTGAATGGAGTGAAGAAGGGAGTCTGAGTATTCTTTTAAGATCTATAGAAACTTTAGCATCTACTAAAGTGAGGTTCAGGGAAGCTATGCCCTTTACCAGTTTGGCATATCTCTGGGGTCCTATGTTTTTCCGGAAAATACCCCACTGATCATTTTCTAAAAGTCTGCGGTGTTTTATGGCATCTTTAATCAGTTTCATATTTACTCCATCAAGTTCCATTGAGGGATCCAAGGATAATATTGCCTGTTTTACCCGGTCAGTGAATACCTTCGGATAAGCAAAGGGAATAGTAAAGTGTTCTAGGTTGTATTTCATACCATCATGGGAGTATTCACTACGAGGAACCTCGGATCCTACAATATATTTAAGCACCTGACTACGCACATCACTGTCTGTACGGGTTACCAGATCATCCTGCACCCGGATATGGTAACCACGACCTGAATAAACAATATGGATATCAGATAGTCCCAGATCACCGCTTAAAGTGTCAACCAATCCCTGCACTATTTCTTTGGCCTGGCCTAAGCAGATCTCACAGACATTAGCACATCCACAGGACCTTAGGGGTATATCCTTGGCATCCACATCAAAAACCAGTTCTGCCTTTATCCAGCCATCTCTCCGTCTTGGTTTGTGATAAAAGGCAACAGACGAGTAGGCAGCGAAAGGTGCCCGATAACGCATGAATTTCCTTAAATATTCAATGTTCTGGAACACCCGATAGCGATCATTGGGACCACGACCCATATGGTCAAAACCGAATTCCCTCTGGATAAGAGACTTGCGAATGAAATCAGGAACATCCTTCACACTCCACTCCTCTCTGTAGTACTGACGACGTTCATTGGGGTTAGCAGGTTTAAGATCCATATTTCACTCCTCCCCCAAGTTTTCATCACCTGAATCCATCCCCACATCAGAAAGAGAATCTGCCCCCATACCAGAATTAGAATCTTCTTCTCCATCATCTGAATTTTCATTTTCCTGATGTTCGAGCACCCACATCATCCTATTGTAGTAACTCAGGGGATTTCCAATCTTTTTACATACATCATCCGGTTTGCAGAGGTGAGGAAGGTGTAGTTTAATCTTCTCACAACTCATAGGTGTGTACCAAGTTGTTTCACCCTCGTGTTCCAGTTTAAGTGAGGGGTGCATCCCAAATCCGAGTTTCGCATTAATGTTAACCTTTTCTTGAGGCTGGTCATCGAATAAAGGAGGCTGACAGTTCTCTGCTGCCTCGTAAATCAGGGGAAGTATTTCATTTTCCACAATTTCCAGGTTAGGATCCTGATCTGATACCCTTTTAGTTACATTCATCCGGAATACATCGGGATAAAGACGGGCATAGGAAATAAATGGTGTCATGAACAGTACTATGGCATCGTTCCTTCCCCCTGATTTGATACCTTCCATGGCTGTTTTCACACACGGTGGGAACGCCAGAGGGTTCAGTGGCCCGATTTTCATAGGCCCTCCTCCACCCCTATTTGAACCATACCCATAACGTTGCATAGGCTCAGATAAGACTTCCGCCAACTGATCAGCAAGTTCCAGTAAAATCGGATTGGGTTCCACCATAATCCGAGCCTTTTCATTAACCTGTTTAATATAATCCTCAGTTGCCTGCATAATGAGTTTAACCATGATAACTTCCTTAAGTTCATCACCTATAAGAAGCTGGTACATACTCAGCGGGTTTCTGTGCTGTATCTTTGGCCCGAATCTCTGGATGAAGTCTTCCTGGTCAAGAATTAACTCTCCCTGGTCGAGAATCAAATCTGTGAGCTGTATTTTGCGTGAGCTGAGAAGCTCTTCAAAGAAAGTCCAGTGCACCCGGTCGTCTGCCAGGAGCAATTGCAGTGATTGTTCCACCATCATCCTAGCTTCATCAACATGAAGTTTACTCAGCCTTTCTTGGACTAGATCTCCTTGAGCTTCTACCATAACCCTGTTTTCACGTGAATTAGGTCCAAATTTAACCCCAATAGCCTGGCATAAAAGGTAGAAGGAAATGACATCATATTTAGTTATGGCAGGATCTGCTAAAAAGGAATATCTGCGAGCATTAAAATTTCTATCATTTTTCTTCTTGATATACCATTCCATCCTTTTTAAAGCTAGTTCCAGATAGTTTGAGGGTATTTCATCATCATCTACTATCTCCTGGGATGGATTGTGAGTCACAATATTTCTAAGCTCTGGAATGTCCTGTGATATCGCTTCAAAACTTCCCAGTTCCCTTACTATATCTTTACCCTCAGGAGATAGGGGGTTTAAAAAAGAGATGGAAACCATGATATCAATTGGTAGGTTATAATAAAAAAATTTTTACCAATTTATATTCACATGGATAATATTTTAGCTAAAATTAATCCCTGTTTAAAGGTAAGTATAAGATTTTATATTACATCAAATCCTAAATGAAATTAGATTTCATTATTGAATACAGATAGGTTTTATATGAATTTTTTAAATATTGAAATAGGCTTCTTAACACATCTTAATTTCAAACTAACTAATATAATGTTAATAATGTTAATAATATTTGTTAAGGGTTAATAATATTTCTTAAGGAGGAGTAAAATTGACTGGAGATTTGAATAAAGTTTTTATCACCTGCGCCCTACCCTACGCCAATGGTCCCTGCCACCTTGGACACTTGCGTTCTACTTACATACCAGCTGATATCTATGCCCGTTACAATCGAATGAAGGATAAAAATGTGCTATTTGTATGTGCCACTGATGAACATGGGACCCCCATTGCTGTTCAGGCAGAAAAAGAAGGTGTTCCTCCACTGGAGATTGCTACTCGTAACTATGAACTGATAAAAAAAGACCTGGAATCCTGTGACATCTCTTTTAACAACTTTTCCCGCACCACAGACCCTTTGCATTATGAGATTTCGCAGAATTTCTTTTTAAACCTTTACAAGAAGGATTACATTTATCCTAAAACCATTGAACAGCTTTACTGTCCTCAATGTGACCGTTTCCTCCCGGATAGGTATGTGGAGGGAATTTGCCCCCAGTGTAATGGTGAAGGTGCCCGTGGAGACCATTGCGAAACCTGCGGACGCCACCTGGAACCAGTGCAACTGATTGAACCTAAATGTCTAATATGTGATTCAACCCCAGAAGTGAGGGAATCAAACCAATACTACTTCCGTTTAAGCAGTTTCCAGGAACAGCTTAAAGAATGCATAAAAAATAATCCTGAATTACCACCCAACGTCCGTAATTATGCCCTGCAATGGATTAATGAAGGGCTTAAGGATTGGATACTCACCAGAGACATGGATTGGGGTATCCCTGTTCCCCTGGATGATGCTGATGGAAAGATAATCTATGTATGGGGGGAAGCATTCCTAGGTTACATATCCAGCGCAGCACAGTGGGCCAGAAGAAAAAATGAAGCATGGGAGCCCTACTGGGATGATCGTGCCGTGCATTTCATTGGTAAAGATATAATCTACCACCACAGCATATTCTGGCAAGCACTTCTCATGGCTTACGGTTGCAAATTACCCTACAACATAGTAGCTGGAGAATATCTGTCCCTTGAAGGTAAGAAAATGTCCACCAGTAAAAACTGGGTGATTTGGGTCTCAGATTTCACAGAAAAATTTGATTCAGACCTTTTGAGATATTACTTGGTGGCAAATGCACCCTTAACCCGGGATACTGACTTCTCCTGGGATGATTTCCAGAGAAGGGTTAATGATGAACTGGCAGATGTATTGGGAAACTTCATGCACCGTACATTCTCCTTTACACACAGATTTTTTGGGGGAAAAATACCAGAACCTGGAAATCTAAATGAAAGTGACTTGGAAGTCCAGAATGAAATAAATTCAACTCCTGGAAGAGTTGGAGAGTACATTGAAAACTTTAACTTTAGGGAAGGTCTTAAAGAGATAATTAAATTAGCTAAACTTGGAAACAAGTACTTCAATGACCAGGAACCATGGAAGGCTGTTAAGGAAAATCCTGAAAGAGCTGCAACTTGTATTTATATTTGTAATCAACTGGCAAAGGTTATCAGTGTGATTATTACCCCCTACCTCCCTAAGAAAGCAGAAGAAATGAGAAAAATTCTTCAGTTAAATGGTAATGAAAACATTGATGACAGTTATGATATAAAATGGGACCAATCTGCAGAGTTTCTAAAAGCAGGATGTTCCATCAATAAACCTAAACCCTTGTTTGTTAAAATTGAAGATAAAACCATCCAGAAAGAGAAGGATGAACTGTATAAGAATTTTGAAGAGGCACCTAACATGACAGAAATTATAACAATCGAAGATTTTATGAAAATGGACTTGAGAGTTGGAAAAGTTATTGGGGCAGAGAAAGTAAAAGGCTCAGAAAAGTTACTTAAACTCATGGTGGATGTTAAGAGTAAAAAGTTACAGGTGGTGGCAGGTCTGGCTACCAAATACTCTCCAGAGGATATACTGAATCAAAAAGTTATCGTAGTGGTGAATCTTAAGCCAGCCAAACTATTTGGCGTGAAATCAGAAGGAATGGTGCTGGCAGCTGGTGATAGCCTCTCTTTACTCACAGCTCCCGATGCGGATATTGGTGAAAAGATACAATGAGGTTTGCTTATTTTGCAATGATACTTGTCAGATCCTAAGATTTAAACACAGAATAAATTGGATATTTCCCATCCAATAACACGCTCCCATCTAACTGATAACCTAAATTTAACCTAAGAATACCTTGAATTTAAGAAATAAACACCAGGTGCGAAGGAATAAGATGAATGAATCTGTACTCATAGGAAAATCAGAACGTTTTCTGGAACAGATCAAGCGAAAACAAATTTCAATTGCTGGCATTGATGATCCAGAAAAGTTTTTGAATCTTTACAGTTACCTGAAAACCAATATGGATAAACTGCAAGATATGAGAGAGAACATGGAGCTGAAGGGGTATACGGCTCCCTATCGTTCTATCAATAAATATGGCAGGCCTGTTGCTGGTGAAATGAAGGCCGAGGATATGTATGATATCAGCCGCCACACCCAATATTTCCGGATGAATGCTGCTGCAAAAAAAAACATTCTGGACAGAGTTAAATCTGCTATTTCATCTCATCGCATTGCAATTGGACACTTGGAAGAATTTGCCACCATTGAATGCATTTCCTGCCAGCGCAAATACAAAGGTCATGAGATTTCACTTCTTACCAAAAAGAAGTGTGAATGTGGGCAGGGAACTCTGAAGTTGCAGGTGAATGATGATGGTGTTTACCGCTTGGAAATAATACCATTTTTACCACTTTCAGGAGATTATATGGTTAAATTATCCCAGCTCAGTCCTAGAAGCCGGGAAACTTTTCGTAGCATGGTTCGTGTTATGAAACAGGAAAAAAGGGGAATAGTTAAAACCGTCTCCCTACTAATCAAGGTTTTAGAAGATGGTCGCTGGGTCCGGAAACGGGTTACCATTGATGCAGATGATGAGATGAACTATGAAAAGGAGATTCGCAGTCAGTATGGTTCCAATGCTCGAATCGAGATGATGCAATTTCACCGGAAGAAACCTTCTATTATAAATGACAAGCATACTCAAACAGCACTTTCACTGGGTTATGTTAAACATGCCGAAACACAGATACTCAAATTTTTACCCGATTTACTCGGGAAAAGCCTTTATAACATGGCTAAAGTTCAACATTACCAGAATTCAGTGGAAGAAGCTGAAAAAAAGGCAAATCTGTACCAGGATCTAGATGAAGCAGAAAATGTTAGGGAATTATTATTAACCAGACAACTTGATGAAAGCGGACTATTAGATGATAAGGGAGATCTTGACTGGCAGCTGAAAGAGGACCTTGAAGAGAAAGAAAAAATTGAAAAAAGTTTATTCCAGGAATTTCCCCGTATTTATTTGCTCTGGGACCTATTCCATTATTATTTAACCACATCCTATGACCGGAGAAATAAGTATTCCGGTCCTTTCCCTTATCTTCGCCCTAGTCTTGATTCAAATCAGATCAAAGCATTTCAAGACTTTAATATAGAAGTAATTCAGATCATGAAAGATTATCTCACCGAAAAAATTGAATACGTGCCTAATATGGGAAAAGTGTTATCTGGTAAATTTGCTGTTGAAAAGAAAATGAAAGGTTTGCACCTGCCAATGGGAGCAGCCCTGGGAGCTGCTTTCCTATCAAAAGAAACTAAAATACCAGTAGAGAAAACTGCAGAGTTATTCTCAGTAGATGTTAAAGATGTTTTGAAGGAGAAAGATAACCTGGAAACCCTTCAAAAACCAGTTTCCACCAGAGCCCAAAGATTCATGGAAATGATGAAAAGATAAAAAATTATAGGATTTTTTAAAAAAAAAATTAGATTAATTTCTTTAAAGGAAATGATGGTGAATTTCTCTAAAAATGGAAAATTTATACCCAGATGGAATTTAATGCTTAATTTCAATAATAAATGAGAGTAAATAAATCAGAAATATCACATGATACCCATGAGGTTAATTTCTTGAAAGATGAAATATATGTGAATGAACCATTATCATTCAGAAAGATTATGGAAATACTGGAAAAGAATCCTGATCTTAAAAAAATAACCTGCCCCCCCAGTTTATATTCACGAATCTCACCCAAATATCTGAAGGCACTAGATGAACTAGGAGTCGATGTTGTACCCATACAAAAAAAAGGGCGGCCAAAAAAATATGATGATAAAAAAATTGAAGAAATTCGACGCTTGATAAAGTCAGGGCAAACACCCCAGGAAATTTCTGAAACTCTGAATATACCCCTTAAAACTGTATATTACCTCAAAGATTCCCCCCTAAAAAGAGGTAGAAAAATTAAATATCCTCCTCAAAAAGTCCAATTAGTTAAAAAACTTTACAAAGATGGAATTTCTGCTAGGGAGATTGCATTTCGTTTGGAAATCCCCATCAGAACAGTTTATTCCCTATTAAAACGGTGACCCCTTATGGATCCTAATTATCTATTTCAATATCAGAACTTGATTTTAAACTCTTCAATTTGTGCATTGGTTGCATTTCTGGTAACTTTTTTTAGCATGCCCAGACTTATTAAAAAGCTTGAAGATGCTGAAATAGTTGGAAGAGATATTCATAAACCCTCAAAACCGCTGGTAGCAGAAATGGGTGGTATTGGTATTCTCTTCGGTTTTATCATAGGCATATTCCTGGGAATCTACTTCTATCCGGACCTTCAGTTTCAACTCATTATCACCCTACTGGTGATTCTACTCGTGGGGGTAGTGGGAATGGTGGATGATCTGGTTATGCTGTCCTCAAAGGAGAAGTTAATTCTACTTTGGCTAGCAGGACTACCTTTAATCTGGATTGCACCCCCTAATGTAGGGTTGATATATATTTTATCCATGCCTATTGCTGTTTCCATTGCAGCCAATCTAACCAATATGCTGGCTGGTTTGAATGGTATTGAATCAGGTCTCGGTGTTATTGCCATGACCTCCCTCAGTATCTCATGTATTATTATGGGCAAGTATGATGTGGCAGTTATAAGTATGTGTATGCTGGGTGCACTTCTGGCTTTCTTATACTACAACCGGCACCCCTCCAATGTTTTCCCAGGTGATGTGGGGACATTAATAATTGGTGCAACAATTGTAGTGGTGGCATTTCTAGGCAGGGTAAAAATCATAGCCTTAATTGTCCTTATACCCAATATTATTGATATGATATTAAAATTATACAGTGCCGGAGTAATGGAAAGACAGAAACACCAACCAACCCAGGTAGGGGAAGACGGGAAATTAGTGGCCCCTGAAAGTGGCTTCAATTCATTGATTCGCTGGATCCTCAAAACACCAATGCAGGAAAAAAATGTGGTTATCATTGTATGGTTAATAGGACTATTCTTCGGTGCAGTGGGAATAATCCTGGCATATGTTCTCAAAGCGAGTATGTTCTGATAATTTGATAAAATATAAAGAGTTATTAAAACTGTTAGATTGATTCAAGCCCTGAAAAAATAATTTTTTTGTATCCATACAACAAAGCAGGTATAGGTAAAAAACCACCAACTAAACACAGTAATATAATTCACTCTAATTGAAAAACAAAAATTGATACAAAAATTTATTTCATATATGGATATTTAGACAATTCAAACTAAATTTACCTTTAAAAAATTTTTGAAAAATTTATCAGCCGTAAATAGATTTTAAAAGTGCCAGGGCGGCTTTTTCCATATCTCTGTCCTTTAAATATTTGATAATCTCCATGGACTGGCGAAGATAAACAGAACCCTCATCAGTTTCACCTAATAAAAAATGAGCCGTCCCTATCATCAGCCTGGATATTGCTTCACCTTTTTCATCCCCGATTTTACGGAATAGATTCAAGGATCTAGTGAAAAATTCTAGGGATTTCTTAGTTTTCTCGTTTTTAAGGGATATGTCGCCCATTATTAAAAGTAATGCTGCTTCTCCCTTTTCATCACCAATACTGCTGGCCATTTCATAAGCTTCCTTTACATGACCCATGGGATTGTCAAATTTCTGGTAGGTACCATAAACTGCAGACTCTTCAAGAAGTCCAATAATATCATCCAATTTTTTCCCTATTTCTTCATAAGCTATTGTTTCATCTTCAGTAGAAATTTCACTACCTGCTAGTAACTGTGATTCACTATCCAAAGAAGAAGGTGCAAAATCTAATATTTTCTCCCTGTAAGATTCATCAGTTTTTCCTGTTTTATTTGCGCCTTCTATAGATTTAATTTTATTTAAAACCTCCTCCTTAAGAGGTGTGTCTATTTTAGAAGTTAATCTGAAGGATTGCTTGTAATAATCTAGTGCATTTTCAACATCATCCATATTATTATAAACATCACCTATTAAATCCAGTATAACAGCTTCTTGTTCTGTAAATTCTAATTCATGATATATGTCTGCTGCTTTTTCTAGAAAGGCAATTGCATCTTCAGTGTCTTCATTTTCATAATGGAGGGTAGCAATTTCCACCAGAAGATTTGCTTCAGCTTCCTGGTATTCCCAGAGTTGTTCCAATAACTCCTTGATTGAATTTTGAGAATCATTAGAATCAAAAACTTCTGTAATGAGCATTGACTTTAAAAAATTTGCATTCAACTTATATCACCCAGATAGCTGGTACATTTTCCTCCAGGCTGTCCCTCGGGATCGGCATCTATATGATAACTGTATTGTTTATTGGTTAGATTTTCTAAAAAATTAGCCAGTACAATGGAACGTAAACAAACATGGGGGATCACCCCCCTTTTAACCAGTTCTTTGCATGCTTCAGCCCTGCATGCAGTCATAGATATAGCCACATAATCGTTTTCTTCTTCAACAGTCACCGTACCTTCTTTAATAAATCCTACTGCTTCTAAACATTTTATAATAGATTCCATCACTTCTTTAAGACTTTTATTTTCAATATCTAAATCAATCCCACATGTACTTTCTAAATGACTCATAATATATTCAGTGGCATTCCAACCTAGACGCCGGGTATATGCTATATTATCACCTAAAAGCTCTTCTCTAGTTTTTTCAATACCATAAATCCAGCTACTCATGAGTAAATAATAGAGACCTTCCAGGTCAAGTTTTTCATTCACAGTATTTCCCCCTTCTCTAAAACCAGTCCATGGTCTGTTATATGATACTCTGCTGTTCCCAGTAAACCATCTGAAGATCTGAAAGTTAAATAACTCCCGTCAAGCATAATAACATTATCTACAATTGATTTAAGTATTTTTTCAGTGTTTTCATCTGTTACTCCTTCAGTATAGGATATTAAGACTGTAGAACCTGCTTCATATAGTCTGCGGATGTATGTTTTTAAAAACCTGATGACCATTGGTTCAGGGTTAAAAGCAAAAGGAGTGGTAAGTGAATCAAAAACTGAACGGAAGTTGTTGGATTTTTTGTAAACAAAACGAGTGCCTAAACCTACTTTAACCATCAGATCAGTGGGGTCATTGATTTTAGATAAAGTATATGTATTGCTGCTTTCAGCAGGAGATCCTGAAAGTGATGATATTGAATCAATTACATACAAAAGTTCTTTTTCCATCGGACTTTGCAGAAACCATCCGAAATCCATCATACTTTGTTGTAATTGTTTCATTCCCTCATCAGCAGTGATGTACAGGCAGGGCTCCTCAATGCTCAGCCCATGATATGCAAATTGATAACAAAAAATTGATTTACCCACTTTAGGTGGGCCATAGATTAATGTACTGGAGTTACGAGGGAAACCTCCAAGATCGTAGTCTCTTGAAGACCTTAACAACTCATCTAATCCTGGTATGCCTGATTCAACATCATTCATTATATCACTTTATAATGTTTCCTCTGTTTACCCTATACAATACGGTTTTTTTAATGTGAGTTTTCCATTCAATATGAATATAATAATGGATATAATTCAATATGGATCTAAGTCCTAGTTCTATAAGGAAAATATTATCTAATATAATCCTCAAGAATCTTATGAACCATTAATTAAGATATTTAAACCATCACTGGTGAGTTCATAGGAAGCATCTTTTTTTCCCATGCCTTTCATTGCTTCAATGGTTATTTTTTCTCCATCAAGTTTTACAATGTTATCAACCATGGACTTAATCATGATTTCTGTCTTTGAATCTGCAGATCCTTCGGTATAGGTGATTAATACAGTACTACCCGATTCTTTCATCCTTAAAATGTATGTTTTTAAAACACGGACAATTAAAAGTTCATTATTAGACTCTAGAATCGTGGTCAGGGAATCTATCAACCCCCTTGAACGAAGGCTGCTTTGGGAGATGGAACGCGCCCCTCTGGTGACTTTAACCAGGATGTCAGTTGGGTTTCGAACGGATGAAAGTTGATATCTATCGGATTCTTCCACATCTAAATCACTGGAAGCCGCATCAACCACATACAACATCCCCTTTTCCATATAATCATCCAGAACAAATCCCATATCAGCCATGTTTTGATAAATTTCAGACATGTCATGATCCGTAGTTAAAAAGAGACAGGGCTCATCCTGAGTCAGCCCATGGTAGGCGAATTCATAACAAAAAATGGACTTACCAACACCTTGCGGACCGTATATTAGTGTGGCTGTGTTTTCAGGAATACCTCCCAAACCCAATCCCAGGCCGTCATCAGAAGAGGTTAAATTATCAAATCCAGAAATACCCGAAGCAATGCGAACTATCATTGAGTTCACCTGTAAAGTAGTTCCAAAAGAGCATCCAGTGCATCTTCGATTCCCTCATCTTGGTGCAGGCTTACCGGAATGATGGGTATGCTGTGGTCTATGTTCATGACTTTTCTGATTTCTTCTGGTGATAATGCATCTGGAAGATCTTGTTTGTTGGCCACAATAACCTTGGGTATAGCTTCTGCCTTGCACCTTTTCATCATTTCCTTTGCTCGGGCAAATGTTTTAGGTTCAGTGGAATCCACCATTATAAATGCACCTACAGCTTCTTTAGACAAAACATCCAATATGAGGTCAAATCGTTCCTGTCCTGGAGTTCCAAAAACATCAGCAATAAATCCTTTGTATTCAACATGACCTATATCCATGGCTATAGTAGTGGGAACCTGACCTAGAGCCATTCTATCCACAGAAACAGATTCAGGTGCTATTTTTTTAACAAAAGTGGATTTTCCAGCGTTGAAAGGTCCGGTTACCAGTATTTTTGGGATGAATATCTTAACTCCACCTGGACGTAATATATTAAATAAAACCATGTTGCTGGAGGGAGTGGTCCAACTTGCACCGGTAACCATAAACCCCTGACCAATGATTACTCTTTCTTCAATGGTGTTAAGGTTAACCAAACAGTCCATAGATTCTTTTATTTGCATGATTAAATCATTTTCATAATCCCACTCAGTAAATATGTATAACAATATGGTTTCATTCTCTTTAGCAACCTTATTCCAATTTTTAATTATACGTATTGTTTCTCCTTCCTCTAAATAATCTATGAGAGTTGAAAGATTGTTAATTACACCCACACCACTGGGAACATCAGTGATTGCTTGAATTACAACTTCTTCTATTTGTGAATAATCTTCTATCCCATATTTGCCTGTTACTGGGGCGCCTATGAAGTATGAACTACCATCCACAAAAAAGGCATGGTTGTTTTCCAAATTTCTTTCAAGATCCCATCCAAATTTTTCGAATTCATATATTATGGAACTGGGTTCAGTCACATTGGTAAATATGAAACCATGATCTCCTTCTTCCAGCCGACTATAAAGAGTTTGATAACCAAAAGCCTCACACTCGACACCAGGATCAGCATAGAAAAGGACAGATGAACCTTCTGGTATTCCTCCACCTAAAAAATCGTCAAGTTTAGGAATGTGAGTTCTCTTCATAATCACATACCACCCATGATCTGGTTGACCTGTTCAGCAATTGATTCCATTTCAAAGAATATAAGTCCCAACTGAGCTTCAGGTTCAGTTAGTACGGTTAAAATAGCTTTGGGACCTGCGGGAATTAGCACTATGGTCCCTTTTTCAGTCTTTACAGAAATTTGGCTAACTGAACCCGTGGTCATCTGGCCAGATGCTGCTTCAGCCGCTCCCATGATTGTTGAACACAAAGCTGAAAAAATACGAGCATCAACATCCGGAGGAGTTCTGGAGTTAATTAAAAGTCCCTCTTTAGAAACTATGCCACATGCTTTTATCTGACCTACCTGCATCAGTGTTGTTAATATGTCATCCAGCTCTTCTTTTTTAGTTTTGGCCATTTATTTCCCCCGTATTTTTTATTTATTTTACATAATATTAACCATTGATCCCTTAATAATCAATGAAATAATCAACAATATCTATTATATCTTAGCTTCTTTTTAGAATTTTCGCTTATAATTTCACCATCCAGTATAATTTATAGAAAACATAAATCAATAAAAAGGTCAGTATTACACTTATAATGATGTATAAATTGTTTAATACTGGAATATCATAAAAATCATCAACGATATTAATGAAAACCGCGCATGAATACAGTATCATAGCCACTGCAAATATTTGGAAGACCTTAATTGTTTGTGATTTATTTGTAAATAAACGACCCAGTGCTGCAGTTTTATACTTTCTGAGATTTAAAAATATCATTAAGGGGAAAAAGAACAGTATTCCAAAGAGGAGGATATTGAAAATAGCATTATATATATTCATTTTCCTCACCTTTTTTAAGAACAGTTTGTAATCCATATACAAAATACAAAAGAGAAATAGCATAGAATATGGCTGTTAATTTTAAAATAAACACACTAGGATCGGGAAAAAGAGAATAATAGGTTTGTCCAAGCCAGAAGAAAAGTGCGCCCACTGCTATTATCAAAAATATTTTCTTTATTTGCTTTTCATGTAAAAAGATCATAGATGAAACAAAATCTTCGCTGTCTAATTGTTTTAATAGGATTATAGAGTAATAAATAAGTAGAATTCCTAAGGATATGGATGTAATATGTAATATAGCATCGATGAATTCTAACTGGTCAGACAAGTTAAATGCCTCCCCCTTTTCACAATACAATTATTAAATTGTTTTTCAAATAATTTAAATATTTCTTATAGATTTATGAAGATAAAAAAGAGCTAAGCAAAGATATAATATTTAAATATTCTTATGATCTCTTAGAGTAGTTTTTCCAATATTCAACCACATACTCAATCCCAATAAACATCAGCTGTTGTGAATACATATTTAGATGAAAAAGCCGGGTTAAAAACTGAATTGGTTAAATTTTCTGTTCTAAATGTCTCACAAATTTTTTTCCTAACATAATAATTAATCCTATCTCCTAAACAGTTTCGATCTGTTTTATCTTTAACCGATGATGAAGAAGCATGTATCCGAAGCTGTATCTTTGTTTTTTGATAAGTGGGGTTAAAACCCTGATTAATATAATCAATATTAATTATTTTTACACTGGAAGGATTTAAAAGCCTTTGGTGTTCAAAAGCATAATCATCAAAAGTTTTATCAGGGTATATTGCAAATCCATCCGATAAAGATCCTTCTAATGCTCCTGCACGTGCAGAACTCATAGCTTGATTCAATTCACTTGAATCCTTAATATTGATGGCTAATGGAAATAAAATCATAATACTAAACCCCAATATCATTAGGAATTCAATAGGAAGCTGTCCCTTGAAATCATTTTGAAAACTGCACATGTTACCAACTCATAGGAATTTAACAAGACTTCTTTTTCTTCTTTTTCTGATTAGGGATACAATGGATTATATTATGAAGTTTCAAATAACCGCTGAAATTTTTTTATAAGGATTGATAAAGGATCACTCTGTGACCAGTCTGGTTATTTTTTACATTTCGAATCTTGTAAGTTCTGCTAGGCAGCAGTATAACCTTATATTGATTCATCTCGTAATTAGAGATTATTTTAAAATAAGAAAATGAATAACCACACTTACCTTTGATTTTGACTAAAACACCTGATTGGTTAGTTTCCACTTCGTAATATGATCCATCAATTTGAGAAGGCATTTTTATGGTTATTTCATGGCCTTCCCCTCCTGAATATGATTCTTCAATAGCTTGGGCTATCTTTTCTGATATTAAACGTGCTTCTGATAATTGGGAAGTATGATGCACTGTTTCAAACCTTTCATTAGCAATGGAGAACACCCCACCCAAGATTGCCAAGAGGAACAAAATCGAGAACACAAAATCAATGTTCAAGGATGCCTTATCATCTTTAGTAATAGTTAAACCCATAAACTTATTAATATATTGGTACTATTAATACTTATCTAAATAAAAATAGGAGGAATTATCATGAAAAACTATGAAAAAAATGTTGCAGAAAAAAATAAAGCGTGTGATTTGTTAATTGAATTTAAAGAAAGTGAAAACCCAGGAAATGATTCAATTGATTCATTATTACCCGAAATTAAAGGAATGGAAGAAATTGAAAAAGTTTTAAATAATACAGAAGCTTATTTTTATATTAAGGAATCAGAATTTTACGATGTTGTTACTGTTGATTTATATTCCAACCCTATTTTAGCTATTGAGGAATTCAAAAAGACACCTACAATTGCTATAAAGAAAGTAATACCCCTTGATTTAGTTGTGCCTTCGCTTAAAGAGAATATTATTAGAGATGTTTTGAATTTAGCATCCATTAAAATAAAAAATAATGAATCTTTTACTGTAAAATGTGAAATTCGAAATAAAAGATACATAAAATCTAAAGAGCAATTGATTTATCAAATAATAGATGAAATCTGTAATAAATTGAAGTACAATTATGATGAAAAAAATCCCCACTGGACAATAATTATAGAAGAATTTGGAAAAAACACTGGAATTGGAATAAATAAGACTCAAAATATATTCATAAATCAATAAAACGATTGGCACTACTTTTCATACGCTTTTTATTTACTTTTCCTTTTTTTATTTTTTTACTTATATCTTTTTACCTAAGCTGATTCTTCCATAATTTCCTCTTTATTTCCAATTAATCCGTTTAATAAATTCATGTAATTTTGATGGAATGTCAAAACAAAGAGATAATTTTATTTATAATATCATGGAGATGGATTATAGGGTTTTTGATATGTACAATATATTGCTCTTCAGTGGTGGGGTATACAAATTTGAACTCCTGGCAGAATACATTGAAGATGTAGGTGGTTTACTAGTGCAGGAAGATCGTCTTCATATATCTCGTGGGAGTTATTTTCTTTCAGAAGAGATGAGGGTAATTTTAATTGTGCCCCAAAGTGAAATTTCAAGTGTCAAATCCTTTGCCTATGATATAAAAGGAAATATTGAAGAATTAAAATTAGAAAAAAATCTTGAAAGCAAGCTTAAAAACTCTTTAATTATATACAATATTTTGTCTAAGAAAGAAAATTGGATGGGAATAACTGAAATACTTGATCAAATACAAAAGGATACTCAAGGAAATTATTATAATGAACTTGAATCAGATATAAAAGATTCCGAACATGATTTGGAAAAGTGTTTAGAATTAATGCTTTCATTAAAACTCATTAAAAAACGTAAACATAACGAAATTGATGAATATCATCTCGTTCAAAAAAATTAAACTGAGATGTATTTAGTACCATGTTCTGGACCGAATTTTTAATAAATGAATTTAGATTTAGGATTTAATTTACTATTATTGGAATAATTTAGTGATAAAAAATGATTAAAGGAGAAAGCCTAATTTTTATTGGAATTGCTGCTGTAATACTTGGCATATTACTTATCTTCATAGGCTCAGCTGTTCTATCATCAGGCAAAAACGAAGGCCATAATGAGGTTAAAACAGGTGGCATTATCCTGATTGGGCCAATACCCATCATATTTGGAAACGACAGAAACACGGTTCTTACAGTTTCATTGGTGGCTATTATAATAATGGTGATATTCTATCTCCTGTTTTATAGGGGAAGTACCTGATGATTTTTAATCCCCTAATCCCATCAAAAATCTATCAGAATTTAAATAATTTTTCAGATGATCTAAACATAAAGGAAATAAAGGTCTTATTATGAATTTAATCAATTTAAAAGATAAAAAATTCTTAATCGCATTACCTGCATTGGCTGCGCTCTTTATTGCCCTAATTCCCACCCTGAAATATCAGTGGCCACTGGGTTGGGATATTATTTATCACATACAATACGCCCAAGTATACACTAATTATGGATTCACTCTGACTGATCCTCTCCTACAATTTCCAGTTGGTAAGAAAATAGGTTATCCTCCTCTGTTTCACTTTTTGATTGCTGTATTGGGGTCAGGGCTTGGGATTGATTATTTCCAGATATCTCGGTTCTTACAACCAATTCTGGCCATGTTAGTAGTTTTATCAGTTTCATATGTAGGTTACAAATTTTATGGACCAATTGCAGGATGTGGTGCGGGTTTCCTAATGTTATCAAGTTATCTGGTGAGTAGGATAATTTTACCCCTTCCTGAGAATTTAGCATTAATATTCCTACCATTGGCTGTTTATTTATATTATAAATCTTTAATAAACAGCAAAATTAAGTTTGCTTTTTACAGTGGATTGCTTTTCATAGCAGTAGTTTTGACTCATCAAGCTGCCACTTTATGCCTTTTTTTAGTGATTGTCAGTGTGACAATTATGGAACTAGTAGTTTATCGAAATTTAGGTGTTTGGAAAAGTATAACTTCCTTTTTCATACCACTTGTATCTTTATTAATTACAATTATCATCTTCATCCAAATCTGGGCACCTGAAATCCTGCAAAACATTATTCAACATGGAATTTTTAGCGTAACAGGTTTGAGCACATCTATCAATAACCGACCCCTGGGTATTTTCAGTTATTTGGGTAATCTAGGAATTTTAGTGCTGATATTTGCAATCATTGGCTTAATTAACTCATTGAAAAATCATCAAAAGAAAGATCTGGTCATATTATTATGGACAATTTCCATGCTCATCCTAAGCTATGCATACTTATTCGGAATCAATGTTATTTCATACCGAGTGCTGATATACATTTTAATACCTCTAAGTATATTAGGTGGATCTGGATTTTATTTTGTTTATCTGAAAATAAAAGATAAAGAGATTTTATCTTCAAAAAAAATTCAAACATGCTTTTTAGTTTTGATAATTGGTTTATCCTTACTAAATGGATTTTTAACAGTTGCAAGCCCTAAAATTGCCATTTTTGGAGTTAAAAATGAAATAAATACAGTTCAAATTGCCCCACCATCGAATTCAGAAGTTGATTTGGCCAACTGGTTAAATGAAAACGGGAATAAAAGCCGTTCATTTGTCATATCAAACCAGTTTACTGGCACATTCTTAGTAACAAAGACAAATATCCCTCTTCACTTTGGGTTTGAGTATTATTCAACTAATGAAAAAGTTCCTATTCAAGGAAAATTTGTTAATAACAGCCCACTTACTGCCTTCAGAGATGAAAATATTGGATACATAATTTATGATAAGAGATTGATTATTATACCTCCTGAAAACTATCTTTCAATGCGTATTATTGACTCAGAATTTTACCCACTATATTATTTCACTCAGGATATTGCCACAAATATCAATGAGATCAAACCCGATTTCTCAAGGGTTGTATATGAAAACCAAGATTTTATTGTTTGTGAAGTAGATTTTAAATAATTCAAGAGATATATTCGATTTCTAATAGAGAATAAAAAATTTTCATTGCAGTATTAAAATTGAAAATCAAAAAGAATTTAAAACAAATATTGCCGGATACCATATAACTTTGAACTAGAACCAATATAAATAAATAAACCATCATCAGTATAAAAATAAAAAATCATAAAAACTCATGTTTAATAATTATTTAAGTGATTCTATGAAATTATCTGTAGTTATCCCCGCTCTAAACGAAGAAGGAATAGTTGGAAAAACTGTTGAATCTGTGCCTTTAAAAAAATTAAGTGATGCGGGGTTTGAAACCGAAATTATAGTTGTTGATAACGCATCCGAAGATAACACTTCTCAAGAAGCCATGGAAGCCGGTGCAAAGGTTGTTTGTGAAAAAAATCGAGGATATGGAAATGCTTATCTTCGAGGTTTCCGTGAAGCATCTGGAGATATAATAGTAATGGGAGATGCCGATGGAACATATCCCTTTGACGAAATATTAGAATTTATTCAACCCATTTTAAAAGAAAATGCAGAATTTGTTATGGGTTCCAGATTAAAAGGTAACATAAAAAAAGGCGCCATGCCTGCCCTTCATAGATACATTGGAAATCCTTTTCTGACATGGGTTTTAAACGCCCTCTTTCATACAGGAATATCTGATGCTCATTGTGGAATGCGTGCCATGACTAAGGAAGCATGGAATAAAATGGATTTAAAAACACCTGGAATGGAATTTGCTTCAGAAATGGTCATAGAAGCATCCCGAAAAAATTTAAGAATATCCGAAGTTCCTATTACCTATTACCCTAGAGAAGGTGAATCGAAACTTAGTTCATTTTCAGACGGATGGAGACATCTGCGTTTTATGATGATGTATCGTCCAGGACCATTTCTGTTCATACCTGGTATTATAGTGCTAATGTTAGGTATACTTCTAACAGGAGTAGCCTTGTTCCAAGGCATTTCTCGCATGCATTCATTAATTTTGGGAGGATTGCTCTTACTAATTGGATACCAAATGCTTCTTTCATGGCTTTATTTTGGAGCATTTGGAGCCTCTTACGGAATTTATCGTAAAACAAGCCTATCAAAAAAAATAATGAATTACCACTCCCTTGAAAAAGAGCTCATTATTGGAGTATTCTTTTTAGTCTTTGGAGTATTAATTGGACTTAATGTACTTTACAATTGGGCTACGGGTGGTTTTGGAGCGCTTTATCAAGTTCAGAGTACAGTTATTGCCATGATTCTATCTATTTTAGGAATACAAACCATTTTCTCAGGAATGTTTTTAAGTTTGTTATTGTTGAATCAAGTAGATGAGAGTAATTAAGTGGAGTTTAAATGAAAATTGCTTTTATTTATGACACTGTTTATCCCTGGGTTAAGGGAGGGGCTGAAAAAAGAATATACGAACTTGCAAGAAGATTGGTTAAAAATGGGCATGAAGTCCATTGGTACTCCTGGGGATGGTGGTGGCCAGAAAAAGGCAAAAAAGACATAATATTAGAAGGTATTCACTTGCATGGAGTCGGTCAACCCCACTCTTTATACAATGGAAATAAACGATCTATTAAAGAAGCCATTCTTTTCGCTGTGAAACTCTGGCCGCAACTTAATAAAGAAAAATTTGATATCATTGATTGTCAGGGATTTCCATTTTTCTCCTGTATCACAGCAAAAATCCACTCTATTTTTGGAAAATCTAAATTAATAATTACTTTTCATGAAGTGTGGGGTGATTATTGGTACCAATATTTAGGGTATTTAGGATTTTTCGGAAAGCTTGTAGAGAAATTCATTTTTCGTTTAACTAACCGAATTATTACTGTATCTTCAAAAACACAGCAAGATCTTCTAAAACAAATAAATGCTTCTGAAGCTAAAGTGATTCCCAATGGTATTGATTTTAAGGAAATCATTGAAGTTAAACCACATAAAAATCATCACCAAGTTGTATTCGCCGGTAGATTGATTAAAGAAAAACGAGTAGATTTGTTAATTAGAGCACTAGCCTTTGTAAAAAAGGATGTGACCAACATTAAAGCCATAATTTTTGGCGAAGGGCCAGAAGAACAAAAAATAAAAAAACTCGCTGATGAACTCGAATTATCAAATAATATTACATTCAGAGGATTTCTTGAAAACCATCCCGATCTTATTTCACATCTAAAATCATCAGAAGTATTTGTATTACCATCCGAAAGAGAAGGCTTTGGTATAATAGTCATTGAATCAAATGCTTGTGGGTTACCTGTAGTTATAGTTCAGAGTTCTATGAATGCAGCTGTTGATCTAGTAAACGAGGGAATGAATGGTTTCATAGCAAATTCAACAGTTGAAGATCTTGCCAAGAAAATTACCCTAGCCTTGCATGAAAAAAAGAGCATGAGCGATAATTGCATCGCTTTTGCTAAAAAATATGATTGGGATAATATAATCCCAGTTCTTGAAAATTATTATTATAACTCCTTATAGAAGACCAAAAATTAGAATCTCACAATAATACAATAATAATTCAATAAATTAAATATTTTTATGAGGGAGATTATGAAAATACTTCAGACTCCAGTTAGATTTTACCCATATATTGGTGGGGTAGAAAACTATGTTTATTACTTATCCCAAGAATTAGTTCAAATGGGCCATGAGGTTAATGTTTTATGTGCAAATGAGCCTGTTTCAGCTGAATATGGAACGGTTAATGGAATAAATATTAAAAGACTATTTTCAATTGGTAAAATAGCCAATACAAACCTAACACCCGGACTTCTTCGAGCTTTATCGCGTGAAGATTTTGATATTATCCACACACATATCCCAACACCATGGAGTGCTGATCTAAGTGCTTACATATCTTCAAAAAATAAAAAACCATTGGTCTTAACGTATCACAATGACGTAACTGGAAAAGGATTTGCAAACCATATAGCAAAATTATATAACGCTACTGGACTGCAAAGAGTTCTCAAAAAAGCTGACAGGATTATAATTACCCAAGCAAGCTACTTTGAATCATCCCCATATCTCAAGCCTTACCATGAAAAAATTTTGGTTGTTCCCAACGGAGTTAATATAAATAAGTTTCAACCATCAAAAGCGAAAGAAAAAAACACTTTGTTCTTCTTAAGTGTTCTTGATGAATATCATAAATATAAAGGTTTGGATTACCTTTTAAATGCCTTGAAAATTGTTAAAAATGAAATAAAATCTGTTAAACTAATTGTAGGAGGTAAAGGAGTTCTTTTAAAATCATATGGAGAATTAGCAACCAAATTGGGATTGGAGGAAAATGTGGAATTTGTTGGTTTCATACCTGATGATAAACTCTCTGATTATTATAGTCAAGCTAATATTTTCGTACTTCCCTCGATTTCTCCAGTACAAGAAGGCTTTGGAATAGTTGCTCTGGAAGCTTTAGCTTGTAAAACACCTGTTGTAACCACCAATATTGTTGGGATAGCTGATGATTTAAAAAAAAGTGAATCTGGAACAGTAGTGAAACCTAAAGATGTTGAATCCCTTGCCCAAGGAATTATAAAAATTCTAAATAATCAAAAACTTCAATTAACAATGGGTGAAAACGGGCGAAAGATGGTTGGGGAAAAGTATACTTGGAAAAAAGTAGCAGAAACCATGGTCAATATTTATAGTGAGATAATTTAGTAAGAATTGTTCTATAACTAATAATTAATGTTATCATTATATTTTATAAGTAAGATACTTCCAATAATTCAAAATCAAGAAAAAATAATGATAATAAAAGCTTTAATACTATTTAAGCAATATTTAATTTGACGAGATTAGGTATAAAACATTGTCGAATGGGAAAATTAAATCCTGTATAATAATATAGATGATAATTATGAATCTAAGGCTAATTAATTCAATAAAAGGCAGATACTTGCTGTTAATTATTATTACACTAATATTAACAGATATTACTATAATCTTAGATATTAGTTATCTCAGAGAGGCCTTATCTTTCCTTTTTTTCACAATTATTCCCGGTTTGATAATAATTCAGGTTTTAAAACCTGAATTAGAATTTGTGAAAAAAACTCTACTATGGGTTGGGATAAGCATTGCATTACTCATATCCACTGGTTTGATTCTTAACGCTTTATATCCGTCAATTGAATATCCTTTATCTTTAAAACCAGTTCTGATTACTCTCAATGGAATAATGATTGGATTAGTAGCTGTTGCCTACAAATTCAAACCTGACAATTTTTGTAATAAAAAAATTTTTAACTTTAATCTGGATTTGAAAGGTAAATTAATATCACCCCTAATTTTACCGATTCTGTTTCCATTGTTGGCTGTTATTGGCACATATTCCATGAATTTATTTCAAAACAATATAATTCTAATGATCTTATTGTTCTTGATACCGATACATATAATCATAATAACTTACTTTAACGAAAAAATTCATCCTATTAACTACCCTCTTGCTCTCTGGCTAATAGGGATGAGTTTATTATTGATGCATAGTTTAACATCTAATTTTGTTTTAGGTCGTGATGTTCATATAGAATATTACACTTTCCAATTGACCTTAAACAGTCATTACTGGGACATCAATCAATTTTACAACCCCTATAACGCCTGTCTGAGCATCAACATACTGCCGACCATTTATCAAGTATTGTCAGACATGAATCCAGAATATGTATTCAAATTGTTTTTCGCTATAATTGGTTCCATACTTCCAGTAGTTTTATACAAAGTATTAGAGAATTTTTTAAAAAATCGTAATGCATTTTTAGCATCTTTGCTTCTGGTTTTTCAGGCATTTTTTATCAATCTCACAGGATGCATAAGACAAGAAGTGGCTATTCTATTCTTCTTCCTATCCATATTAGTGCTCTATCAAAAAGATTTCTCAAAGTCAATTCCATTAAAAGCCTTATTTTTAATTTTAGTATTTTCCATGGTAATGTCACATTACACAACTTCTTATGTGGCTCTAGTTATTCTTGTACCTTTATTACTCATACCTTTCTTTAAGGGATTGCTAAAAGAAAGAAAAATTATCAGCACCAACTTAGATGTTATAGTTTTATACATCCTCTTCGTTGCTGTTTGGTTCATATTTTATGCAAATGTCCAGTTTCAAGCAGGTTCAGAAGTTATTGGGGCTACTGTAGGGGCTACTGTTGCAGCAACAGGGACTTCTTTGGTAGCAAGAGAAAGTACTATACTAAACATGATTGGAATAGGAGTGAAATCACTTCCCAACCTTATTGCAATAATCATAAATGACCTAATATTCCTAACAATTGGACTAGGGTTACTTAGAATACTATGGAAACATAAACATTACATGAAAAAGTTGGGTGACCAATATTTATTAGGATCACTTCTTTCTGTTGCTTTATTAGCCGGATTCATTATACTACCCTATATTTCATTTTATTACGGTCCAGACCGCCTTTTCTTCCAGCTTTTAATTTTCACAGGACCATTATTTATATTTGGCTGTTTACAACTTGGAAAAATTGTAAAAAAACCCCAAATTACTCCTTTTATAGTTTTAATCATGTTATTGTCAGTTTTCGCAGTAAACACTCATCTTCAATATAATTTTTTAGGTGAACCATTCAGTGTAGAATACAATGATAAAGGCGTTGTTCGAGGAGAACTATTTATTTATAATGGAGAAGTTTCCGCAGCTAAATGGATTAAAAATTATGGATATGATAATAGTTCAATTAATGGAGATGCAATCAGTTATTCACGATTACTCATGGGAGGTGTGAAAAAATCATCCATTAAAGGTATTAACTTCAATAATCACACTGTTGATGGCTACTTATATCTCGGTTTTTATAATTTAAATGAGAATAAATTTTTTGAAACATATGAATTACAGACATCAGTTGATAAATATTCATATTTCTTCTATGGTAAAAGCAAAATATACCAAAATGGAATAGCCACCATTTGGCTGTGATAAATGGGCACGTTGATCAAAAAAAATACTATTTCTCAACCAATTCTTCCAATAATCTGTTGAAAGCCCTGAAAAAAGCAGCATTTTGTGATTTTTCATTAAATTCTTCACTTATTTTCTTACAACATCGGGAAATTCTATCTTTCCACTGTTTATCTTTTTTGTAGATTTTTAAAATATCTGCAGCCAATTTTGGAGGATCATTACTCTTAAGGATTAATTTTTCAAGTCCGTTTTGCTGCAAAATCATTGCTTCACCTACATTTTCAGTAATTAATGGAATCATTCCTGCTGACATTGCTTCAAATACAGTTACCGGGCAAGAATCAAAATCTGCAGGGTGAACATAAAGTGAACAATCTGCAAAGTATGGCTTTAAATCTCTCTTAACTCCTTCTTTATGAAGCCATTCAAAATCTTCTTTTACTTCTTCAACACATGACCCGATAAGATACAATTCAAACTTTTTTTCTTTCAAATTTAGAAGCTTGACGGCATCCACTAAAAGATCAAATCGTTTGCAGAATTCTTTATTTCCAATGAAAAGTAATTTATTAGAATCTAAATTCGAATTAGTTTCAAAACTATTATTATTTCCATATGGATATACTGTGTAAATTGGTATATCAGGTAGATGATTCTGTGCCAGCTTACTATTTAGATCTGAAATTGCAATTATGCCATCGACATATGACAACAGAAATTCAACAATTTTTCGTAACAAAAAATTCATTTGAGGGAGGTCATAAAAAAGAGTGTCTGCACTGAGCAATACGATATTGATATTATGATTTCGCATCTTTTTGAGAACTGCGTAGGGTAATCCTAGTCCACCTTCACAAAAAATCACATCTGGAGAATCATCATCAAATAGCGATTTTAAAAGATTTTTAAATATTTCAGAGTAATGATCTCCGTATCTTTTCCAATTAGAGGTAATAGTAGAAGCGAAGCCACCATGCACTGGATGAGGGCCTTGGTGAATGAATAAAATTTCCTTCATTTTTATAACCTTATTTATTAAAATCTAAATTAAATTGTTGTTTATCTTAATTTAAATGATCAAAATTCTAAAAATGGTTTGATTATAGTCCATCGATTATCTATTTCATGTATTTGAAGTGAATTATATTTTCTACAGTTTATTCTGTAAAAAACAAATTATCAGAGGCTTAATCATTTAAACTATTTAGTATCCTATTGTATAATTTAATATAAACTTTAACAATTTGCCCCCAATCAAATTTCCTTACATCATCCACATTATTGGAGGATATTTTCTTTCTTAAATCATCATCCCCATACAATGTTAAAATGGCATCAGCTACGTCTTCAGGAGTTGGATCCACTAGTATGCCATTTCGATAGTTGGATATAATTTCTGCAGCCCCAGTGGTTTTCGTTCCAATTACCGGAATTCCTAATGCCATTGCCTCTAAATAAGCTAATCCAAATGATTCTACTCTTGAAGGTAATGCCATGACATCAGATGAATTCAGAACATTATAATATTCTTTTTTATTTAAAAAACCCATGAAATTCACATTAGACTCCAAATCATATTGCTTAATTAACTGTCTTATTATATGGTCTTGAGGTACATCTAATGCTATTGATAGTTCAAATGGAACTTTATCCTTAATTAAATTTAAAGATTTAATGAGAATATCCCCCCCTTTAGTAAGTTTAGGCCCGCCTGGAAAAAATATGTGAAATTTATAGTCAGATCTTGAATTTTTTAATGTTTTAAAATTTATTTCATCAATATCAATACCATTCGGTATTACCACACTATCATGATTGGGTATTTTTATAATTTCGTGAAATTCCTTTTGAAGGTACGAACTGGGGAATAAAACAGCATCAGCTGTTTCAAATGCATTTTTAAGGAAATTAATGGAATATCGATCACCTAAAAAGGGAATAGAAAAGTCTTGCTGCAATAAGGAAAACCAATGTCCATGTAAAGAAGTGATCCACTTAAATTTATCGCTTTTCTCATTCTTAAGAGTGTGCCCCAGAATGTCAGCATACTCTAAATGTGAATGTAGAAGTATTACATCATTATCATGGAGGAATCGCAATAATTTACTCCTGATCCTTTTTAAAAGGATTCTCATTAAAAAGAAATTGATTAAAGGAACTGGATATTGTTTGTTAGTTATCTGAGGATTTTCTGGTTTTAAAATCATTTTAAAAAGAGATGGTGTGTGAAAAACACTGCCCAGATTGAGTTTTTCAACATTAATATCATTGAAGTAATTAGATATCTCTTCATTGAGGATTAGATATACTTCCACATCATTTTTTTGGAGTTGCACAATTAAATCATGCACCACAGTTTCAGCGCCACCCCATCCCTCTGAGATTAATAAAAAACATATTTTCATAATATCCATAGATGTTTGATTTGTAAAATAATTTATTTAAGATTAGATTTTTTTATTATGTAAATAATTATCAATATGTTTCAATATCTCACGTGATTTTTCCATCCACGAGTTTTCCTCAGATATATCTTTTCTAGCTTCTTGCCAAGTAATGTTATCATTTTCTAAGAAAAATTTTAGTGAATTAATAAATTCTTCTGAATCATCTGCCATTTTTAAAACTTTTCCATCGTTAAATCTCTCCAATTCCTTGACTGCAGTAGCTACTACTGGTTTTCCCAAAGCAAAATATTCATATACTTTTATGGGATCTGTACTTAAAGCAACATCACCACTTTGAAAAGGAATAATAGCTACGTCAAACATGTTGACATAACCCGGAACCATTTCATAATTTTTTTGCCCTAAAAAGTAAACATTAATCGGTTTATTTGGATCTTCAGCTTTTTTTTGATTTATAGAAGTCAGTGGTCCTATGAAAACAAAATCTACATCATTAAGAGATCTTGCTGCATGGTAAATCATACCTAAGTCAATCCAATCATAAACTGCTCCAACATAACCCACTACTTTATTTTTTTTATTAAAATCAATATTGTAATTGGATTTTTCTCTGAAAAATTCGGGATCCACCCCATTTGATACCAAAACCGCATCTTTTTTGAACATGTTGAATATTTCTTTTTTTAGTTGATGAGCAGTAGTGAATATGATATCACTTTTTTCTACCAATCTAGAGTGACGTTCATTGAACCCGTACAACTCCAAGGAATCCATGTAATCATAACATATCATATCAAAATCTTCTTCACTTACGTAGGGCTCCCATATTGGAGAAGCCAATATGGCAATTTTAACATCAAAATTATAAACATTTAACCTTCTATTTATTAAGTAACTGATTAAAGGACGAATTAAACTACCTAAACGTCCTAATACTGATATATGCCCCGGAATTGGCATTATTACATTTTTTTGGTCTTTATGGTTTGTTGAAACACTACCTTCTGATTTGAGTTTTAATTGAGGTGGATCAACATAAAATATTTCGTAATCTTTTCCATTATCCTGGCTAACTCTTCGTAGATTATGAAACAATTGTTGTGGTCTCTGTCTGAGAAAATTATAGTTTATACTGGAAAAATAGAATATTGCTTTCTTCATATTTCATAACCTCTATTATCTATTCATAAAATAGCAAATTATTCATTTTAATTAAAAATTGTCTAAAATGGTCTTGAATTTATCCGATATTTTTTCAACACTAAATTTTTCTCTTTTCTGGAGAATATTAAGCTGTTGTTGTGCATATCTTTCAGGATCAGGATTGATTATTATTTCCTCTATTACCTCTCTGATTTCTTGAGTACTACTGCATAAATAACCAATATCCCCCATTAAATCAAAGTAATATTTTAAAAAGGGATTTTCTATGGCTATAACTGGTTTTATACATGAAATTGCATCAGTGAAAACTCCACTAGCTGTGAAACGATAATATTCTGGTTTATGAAGAAACAAAATGTAATCCATTTCATTAATTCGGAGGTAATACTCATCTTCCTCCAAAGGTGATTCGGATATTATTTCTATTAAATTATCATCTACTTGAAGACTTTCATCAATAACATGTCCCACCAATACAAATGAAATATCTTTTTCTTTAAATTTGGTTTTAATATCGTTAGAAAGTTTAAGAAAATCTTCAAATCCCTTCCTCATTGACCCCACCCCCAAAAAACCAAATTTTAATTGACTATAATCCAAATTACTTACATCATAATTCTTAAACACTAAAGGAAAATCAATATACTCTGAGATATCAGCCAATTCAGGAAGTTCTTTAATCAATTCATCCCTTAAGCTCTCCCCGAGAAGCAGATATTTTAAATTAGGGTGGTTAAAGTACTTAAGCCACCATCGAAACCAAAAGAACAAGTCTCGTGATAATGGAATTTGAGTGATTAAATCCAGCTCACTGTGGGGGATTACGAGAACTTTAATATCTTTAAATTTCCTTAATAAAATTTTTATTGCAGCTAAAGCAGAACTGGTAATTGATGTGAAAATAACATATTTGACGTGGTTTGAAGAAGCATAATTTAATAAATCTCTTATCAATCTGTATTCCTTTGGGAATCGCCCCATCCTTGATTTTAATCTCTCTGGAATTTCGACAGATTCGTAAATGATGTTTTTATTATAATTGTTATGTTCATTTTGTTCTAAAATATTTTTAACATATGTTATGTGTGTAACCTCTCCAAAAAATGTAATTTTATCGTTCAAACACATTTCAACTATCTTTATAAATGTTGAATTGAATTCCACATGTTCAAAACCTATGCAAATTGGCTCACAGAGAATAATCATTATAATCACATTAATTCCAATTGATCTATTCAATTTTTTTCTAATTTATTAGGCAAAAGTTATATAAAGTTATATAAATCCATTTAGTTTTTTATAGAAATTTATTTCATGATAATAAATATAATAGGGTGTTAGATTTAATGTGAAAATCTGGGCAATTTTAACTGATTTTTTTGCTTAAATTTGTGTGTATTATAGTTGGTTTATAAAAGTACATTTCCAAATCTTTTTATATTAATTTTAAAGGGTTTTTATATCGAAAAACTTAAATAATGGCTTTTACATAGTATTTTTGGGG